>NZ_JBHTVA010000020.1:0-8292 GCF_042793325.1 Embleya sp. NPDC056575 | reverse complement strand
GAGCCGAAAGACGCGCCGCCCGCCGCCACGCCCGAGGCCACAGCGCCTGCCGACAGGCAGCACCGCACCTCGACCGGCAGCGATCGCCAACGCCGCATCTGACCGGTGCCGCGCCGGCGACGGCGCACCCCAAACCGAAACACGCGCGCCGCTCGCCGCCGCGCCCGAGGCCACGGCGCCTGCCGACGGGCAGCACCGCACCTCGACCGGCAGCGATCGCCAACGCGCCATCTTGACCGGTGCCGCATCGGCAAGGGTGCATCCCGAGCCGAAGACGCGCGCCGCCCGCCCCCACAGCGCCTACGGACGGGCAGCACCGCAGCACCCCACAGCCCCACGCGCGCCCGACGCCGCACCCCATGGCCCCGCGCGCCCTACGGGCGGTGCGCACCCCACGCCCCCACGCGCGCCCTACTGGGCGGTGCGACGCCGTACCCCATGACCCCGCGCACCCTACGGGCGGTGCGCACCCCATGGCGGCCCCGCGCCCTACGGGCGGTGCGCACCCCCACGGCCCCACGCCGCGCCCTACGGGCGGTGCGCAGACGTGGGTGATTCCTCAGGTTCCGTCGATCTGCAGTTCCACGAAGACGTCCGGGTCGAACGGGACCCACCGGGCCGGGCGGTCGCTGCCCACGATGCGCAGGCGGCACCAGTCCTCGCCGCGCCCGCCGTACCAGCGCGCGTTGATTCGACCCAGGGCCCAACTGCCGTCCCGGTTACGGATCTCCACCGGCTCGTAGACCCGGCGGATCTCCTCCTCCGGAGGAGCCGTCACCCACTCGACTCCCATGCGTCGCTCTCGATGATCATTCAGCACAGTTCCACCCCCTGAATCGCAGGTGACCAAGCGGTCTCGCTCGCACCGAGCCCGCCGAAACCAAGCTTCTACACATCTGTAGAAACCTTACATGACGCCCATTCCGAAATCCGCCCCCGTCGACACCCCCGCCCCCGGACACAACCACACGCCCGCCGCGGCGCGGCCGGCGCCGTGCCGGGGGCGGTGTCACAGTGGCGGGAAAGGATCTTGTTCGGGCTGGTGTGCGGCGGGGGCTTGGTGAGCGAGGCGAGGTAGGGCCGTGAAACGTACTCCCGTGGTGTTCATCCATGGTTTGTGGCTGCATTCGACCAGCTGGCGGAATTGGATCGAACGATTCCGGAAGGCCGGCTACGAGCCGCTGGCGCCCGAGTGGCCCGGAGTGCCGGGCACCGTACTGGCCACCCGCCGGGACCCGCAGAGCCAGGCCGGCGTCGGCCTCGCCGAGATCGCCGCGGCGCACGCGGACGTGATTCGCGGCCTCGACACCCCACCGGTGCTGATCGGCCACTCCGTCGGCGGCCTCATCGCCCAGCAGCTGCTCGGCGAGGGCCTGGCCGCCGCGGCCGTGGCGATCTGCCCCGGCCAGATCAAGGGCGTCAAGGCGATCGGACCGGCCCAGCTGAAGTCGACATACGCCATCCTGCGCAACCCCGCCAACGCCAAGCGCGCGGTGTCGCTGAATCAGGCCCAGTTCCGGTACGGCTTCGCCAACACCGTCTCCCGCAAGGAGTCGGAGGACCTGTTCGCGGCCTGGACGATCCCCAGTTCCGCCCGCCCGCTCTTCCAACTGGCCCTGGGCAACCTCACCCGCAACTCCCCCGCCGAGGTCGCCACCGGGAACCGGTCGCGCGGACCACTCCTGCTGCTGTCGGCGAAGCAGGACCACACCGTCCCCGACGTGCTGACCCGTGCCACGCTCAAGCGTTACCGCAACTCCCGTGCCACTACGGACTATCGCTGCTTCGAGGACCGGGGCCACTCGCTGACCGTCGACAGCGGATGGCCGGAAATCGCGGAGAGCGCACTGCTCTGGCTCGCCGACGCCGGCTTCCCCGCCGCCGCGGCCCCGACCCCGGCCTGACCCCCGGGCGTCAACCGCGGCCCCGCGCGGGCCAGTCGTGCGCCGGCGGCACGAGCGGAAACGTGGTGGCGCCGTACCACGGTTGTTGGTCCACGACGCCGTCGCCGGCGACCGTGACGGTCAGGCCGAAGTCGTGGATGGTCGGCCGGCCCCGGGCGTTCCACCAGTGCCAACTCGCCTCGACCTCGTGCCACAACCGACGCGGGCCCGACTGCCGGATGGTCGGCGCGTCCGTGCCGAAGTCGGCCGCCGCGATCGAGTGACCCCGGCCGGTGTCGGCGCCGTACAGCCACAGCGTCGCGCCGAATATCCCGTGCAGCACCGGCCGGGCCAGGCAATCGGGTACACACAGGCCGAGCACGAAGCCCACCGGGTCGAACGGCCCGCCCACGACGTCGTCGTAGCCCAACGTCGTGGTCGTCGCCCGGGTGTAGGCGGCCCAGTCGTCGGGCAGCGCCGCGCCGCCGTAGCGCCGCCAATCCGGCCGCTGGGCCCGCAGCTTCATGAACGCCGTGGCGAGCGTGAACGGCCCGCTCGCACCACGCCGATCGGCGCCCACCACCAGGCGCAGCGCGCAATCGCCACTGCCGTAGTCGGTGCCCCACGGCAGCACGATCACCGCACCGGGCGCGGCCTGTTCGATCCACGCCGCCGGCACCCGTCGCACCCCGGCGGTGACCTGGATCCGGTCGTACGGCCCGCCCGCCCGATGGCCCAGCGTGCCGTCGCCGGTGATCACCTCGACCAGATCGCCGAACCCGGCCGCCGCCAGATTCTCCCGGGCCCGCCGGGCCAGGTGCGGGTCGACCTCGATCGAGGTGACCCGGCAGCCGCGCGCGGCCAGCAGGCCGGCGCTGTACCCGGTCCCGGTGCCGACCTCCAACACCCGCATCCCCGGGGCCGCGTCGAGGTCGTACAACATCTCCGCGAGGGTCGACGGCGTCGACGCCGACGACGTGGCCAACCGGCCCGCCTCGGTGCCGGAGTGCCGGCCGTCGTCCCACTGGGTCACCAACGCCCGGTCCGAATAGACCGCTCGGCGCCACGCCTCCGGATCCCGGTCGCGATCGAGGAGCGCGTCGGTGTCGTCCGGCCAGATCCGGGCGGGCACGAAGTCCTCGCGCGCCACCATGCCGAACACCGACTCCCATCCCGCCGGGAGCACGTCCTTGCGCTTGAGCAGCGCCGTGAGCGTGTCGGGCCCCACCGTCATGAGACGCACCGTCGAGCGGGAACGACGGACCGAGCGGCCATCACGAACCAACCTTTCCGGAGGGTGACTACTCGCCGCACCCTAGAAACGCCGAAACGTAATCGTCAAGGCGGGTACGGAAGTCGGCGATATCGACTCCGCAACGGCGGCGAGCGGCCCCGGCGGTCGGATCAGGCGGTCGGGGCGCCCGTGACCCGGCGTTCGCCGCCGTTGCGGCGCTGCCACTCGCGGTAGACGTCGGTGGCGGCGGTGCGCGGCTCGTATCGCATCGGAAGCCGGCGCTCCTCCCACGGCTTGGCGAACTCCGCGTAGAAGGTGTCGAGTTCGAAGTACCTGCGGTCGTCGACGTAGTGCGGCGCGTAGTCGTCGCGGGTGGTCAGGAAGACGACCTCGTCGGGGGAGCAGTAGTACAGCGAGCCCAGGCACATCGGGCACGGGTGGGCGAGGACGTAGACGGTGGCGCCGATCAGATGCTCCGTCCCCAGCTTTCGGCACGCCTCGCGGATCGCCAGGATCTCGGCGTGCGCGGTCGGATCGGCGGTCTGAGCCACCTTGTTCGCGCTCTCGGCGACGATCTCGCCGTCGCGGACGATCACCGTCGCGAAGGGCCGGCCGCCCTCCTCGACGTTGCGGAGGGCGAGGTCGATGGTGTGTTGGGCGAAGTCCATGGGATTCCTTGGGATTTCCGGGTCGTCGGGAATTTTTGGTCGTTCGGGCGAAGGTGTGCGGAAAGAGATGGGAAAGCCGGAATCTCAGAACGGCTTGGTCGGCAGATACTTGCCGTCCAACGTGATCACCGCGCGCTCGCCGCCCTCCGGGTCGGCGACCTTCCGCACGTCGAGGCGGAAGTTGATCGCGCTGATGATGCCGTCGCCGAACTGCTCGTGGATCAGCGCCTTGAGGGTGGTGCCGTAGACCATCAGCATCTCGTGGAAGCGGTAGATGGTCGGGTCGGTCGGCAGGCCCGGGGTGTCCGGGCCCCGGGTGGGGATGGCCTGGAGCATTGCTGCGGCGTCCGGGCCCAGGTCCAGGAGTTCGGCGACCGTGTGTGCGGCGTCGGCGGGCAGCGGGTGTTGACCGAGGACGGCGGCGGTGACGAACGCGACGGACAGGCCGGTGGGTTCGGCGATCCGCTCCCAGGTCAGGTCCTTGCGGATCTTGGCCTCGACGGCGGTGACGGCGAGCTGCTGCCGGGCGGTGGGGTCGAACAGGGCGTGCGGCATGGGGGTTTCCTTACGAAGGGGTGTGGGGGAGGGAAGGGTCAGGCCGGCAGGGCGATCGGCCGGCCCGTGGCGGCGTCCAGCGCGGTGACCGTGCCGGAGCCGATGTCGTAGACCCAACCGTGCAGGGTCAGTGCGTGCCGGGCCAGGGCGCGGGCCACGCTCGGATGTGTGGCCAGGTTGGCGAGTTGGTCGGCGACGTTGCTCCGGACCAGCGCGCCCACCCGATCGGAGGCGTCCGCGGCCGGGCGGGCCCGGTCCGGGTTGGCGTGCCGCAACCAGTCGGCCACCTGCGGCGTACCGGCCAGGTCGTGGCCCTCGGCGAGCGCGGTCATCGCCCCGCAGGCCGAGTGCCCGCAGACGATCACGTCCGTGACCGCCAGGACGGCGACCGCGTACTCGATGCTCGCCGCCACCCCGTCACCGCCGCCCGCGCCCGGTGTGTGGGCCGGCACCAGATTGCCGGCCGTACGGATCACGAACAGCTCGCCCGGCTCGCTCTGGGTGATCAGCTCCGGCACCACGCGGGCGTCGGAGCAGCCGATGAAGAGCGTCGCGGGCCGATGCGCGTGCGCCAGGCGGTCGAACAGCGGCGCCTTGGCCGGGAACACATCGCGCTGGAACCGGGTGACACCGGCGGTGAGGTGATGCATGGCACTACTCCCTTACGAAGGCGAAGACGCTCCTGCCTGACTGGATCCACCATGCATGACCTGTGCCTATAGCGTCCAAGACGCAGTACCCATCGACGCCATAGTCCTCACCTATAGTCGTCCCATGGCCCCGGAACTACGGCACCTCCGCTATCTGCTCGCCGTCGCCGAGCACGGCAACTTCACCCGTGCGGCGGAGGAATTGCGTGTTTCGCAACCGACCCTGTCCCAGCAGATCAAGCAGCTCGAACGCATCCTCGGAGTGCGCCTGCTCGACCGGAGCGGGCGCACGGTGCGGCCCACCGACGTCGGCGAGAGCTACCTGCACTACGCCCGCCGGGCCCTTCAGGACCTGGCCGCCGCCGAACGCGCCGTGCACGACGTGGCCGACCTGACCCGCGGCGGCCTGCGGCTCGCGGTGACGCCGACGTTCACCACGTACCTGGTCGGGCCGCTGACCGAGGAGCTGTACGCCCGTCACCCCGGGATCGCCCTCGACGTCGTGGAAACCACCCAGGACCGGATCGAATCCGGCCTGGCCGCGGACGAGTTCGACCTGGGCATCGCGTTTCGCGGCGCGCACCTGCCGGGGCTCGTCGGCACCGCGCTCGGCACCGAACGGCTCAGCCTGGTGGTCGGCGCGACCCGGCCGACTCCCGCCCCGGATGCCCCGCCGCTGCCGGTGCGCGACCTGGACGCGGAGCATCTGGCGCTGCTCAGCGACGACTTCGCCACCCGAGGGCACATCGACGAGTACTTCGCCCGGCACGGCGTACGGCCCGGGATCGCGGTCCAGGCGAACTCGATCCAGGCACTGACCGAGATCGTCCGACGCACCCCGCTGGCCACCGTGCTGCCGGACGCGATCGCCCGCGACCATCCGCATCTGCGCCCGGTGGCCGTCGATCCGCCGCTGCCCGTACGTACGGTCGTGCTGCTCCGCCGGGAGAGCGCCTACCGCAGCGCCGCCGCCCGCGCCTTCGAACGGCTGACCCGGGACGTGGTCCGGGCCCGCGACGACTTCCCGGAATCGGCCGGGTGAGCGCGGCGTGCGCTCAGCGGTCCATCAGCGCGCGTTCCTTGGCCGCGTGTACGGCCGCCGTGAGGCCGGCGATGTCGTAGGGGCCGTGGTGGCGGCGGCCGTTGACGAAGAAGGTCGGTGTACCGGTCACCCCGCTCAGGTCCGCCGACTCCTCGTCCTCGGCGACCCGATCGGCGCCCTGGCGGGTGCGCAGCGCGAGGCGGAACTCGTCGACGTCCAGGCCCAGGGTGCGCGCGTGTTCGATCAGGTCGCTCGGCTTGAGCGCGTCCTGGTGTTCGAGGAGGTGGTCCATCATCTCCCAGAACGCGCCCTGATCCGCGGCGGCCTCGGCGGCGATCGCGGCCAGTCGGGCCCGGGGGTGTACGTCGGGCAGCGGCAGGTGGCGCCAGACGTAGCGCACGTCGCCGAAGCCGGCCAGCAGCTCGCGCACCACCGGCTCGGCCCGACCGCAGAACGGGCATTCGAAGTCGCCGTACTCGACCAGCGTCACCGGCGCGTCGATCGGGCCCCGGATGTGGTCGCGGTCCGGATCCACCGGCACCGCCAGGTCGACCAGGCTCTGCCCGGTGCCGAGCAGCGCCCGCGACCGGGCCGGACGCGGCAGCGCCGAGATCACCACCGACACCAGCCAGGTGACCACGAACGAGCACACCACGGCGCTGAGCACGCCGACCTTGGCCTCGTCCAACTGCTCACCCTCGAAGGCGAGCGTCGCGATCAGCAGCGACACGGTGAAGCCCACACCGGCGATCGCGCCGCCGCCGACCACCGCGCCCCAGCCGACCGGCGGACGCAGCCGGCCCCCGCTGAGCCTGGTGGTCAGCGCACTGGCGCCGATGATCCCGATCGGCTTGCCGAGCACATAGGCGAACAGGATGCCGAGCGTGATCGGCGAGGCGAAGGCCCGGGAGAGCAGCGCGCCGTTCAGCGTGATCCCGGCGTTGGCCAGCGCGAACAGCGGCACGATCACATAGCTCGTCCACGGGTGGTACATCCGCTGCAGCCGCTCGTTGGGTGACAGCGCCGCCGCCATGCCGCGTCGGGCGGTGCGTTCCAGTTCAGGGGTGGGCTGCTCGCGGAAGGAGCGGAACAGGCCGGTGGCCCGTTCCAGCTCGGCCCGCGACGCCGGGTGGGCGATGGTCAGCAGGCCGAACACCAGGCCGACCACGACCGGATCCACGCCGGACTTCAGCACCGCGACCCAGGTGATCACGCCCAGCACCCCGTACGGGGCACCACGCCGGATCCGCGCGCCGCGCACCAGCAGGACCAGCCCGAGCAGGGCCAGCGCGATCAGCAGCGGGGTTACGTCGATGTGGTCGCTGTAGGCGACGGCGATCACCACGAGGGCGACGAAGTCGTCGACCACGGCCACGGTCAGGATGAACGTGTGCAGCCGGCGCGGGAACCGGCTGCCGAGCAGGGCGAGCATGCCCAACGCGAAGGCGGTGTCGGTGGACATCGCCGCGCCCCAGCCGTGCACGGAGGAGTCGCCCGCGTTGATCGCCAGATAGATCAGCACGGGTACGGCCATGCCGCTGAGCCCGGCCAGCAACGGCAGGGTCAACCGGCGCCGCTCGCGCAACTCGCCCAGGTCGAACTCGCGCCGGGCCTCGAGCCCGACCACGAAGAAGAACAGCGTCATCAGTCCGCTGTTCACCCACTCGCGCAGGTCGAGCGCGACACCGGAGTCGCCGAGCCGGATGGACAGGTGCGTGTGCCACAACGACTCGTAGGAGTCGGCGCCGATGTTCGCCCAGGCCAGCGCGGCCAGCGTGGCGACCAGGAGGACCGTCGCGCTGCCGCTCTCGGTACGGATGAACGCCCACCGCGCGGTGCGCGCCCCGCCCTCGTCGAGGGATTGGCCCGAGAGGCCGCCCCCGTTGCGCGGCTGCGTCATGCCTGTGCCCCCTGTAGCTGTACGTGTTCGGCGCTCCTCGGCCGGACCGGGTCAGAGGATATCCGTCGGCGCGCGGCTGATGATCTTCACGGACATACCCGGCGCGGGATCGGGTCGGTTCGGCATGATCTGTCGTGACCTCGCGTGATCCGCGTGATCCGCGTGGTTCGCGTGGTTCGCGTGGTTCGCGTGGTTCGCGCCACGGGGCGCGGTCCGCTCAGACGGAGGTGGTTCCCGGGGCGGCGGGAGCGGGGGCGGGGGTCTTCTTCTTCGGGCCGCCCTTGGGGAGCAGGAAGAACAGTGCCATGACGGGGATGAGGTAGAGGAGCCAGACGGTGGTCTGGAGGACGGTGGGGTCGG
>NZ_JBHTVA010000019.1:0-160998 GCF_042793325.1 Embleya sp. NPDC056575 | reverse complement strand
GGCGGGCTTGGTCGATCCGCCTATCCAAAACCGACTACCGCGGCGGGGGCGGGGCCCCGCCCGCCGCCGCGTTCACGTATCCCGGGCGCGCACACGCTGCTCGGCATCCCGCTGCGGACGTGCGTGATCGACTTGCGAGCGGATCAGGGTTGTCAACAACGCGGCGGGATCACCACCCGGCCCTGTCATGCGGCGGGTGAGCGTGACCACCTGAGATGCAAGGACCGTGATCACATCCGCACTCCCCTCGGGCCCGCGCGCCAGGACCAGAGCACGTGTCGCGTCATCGAGCCGGTCGAGTGTGGGATCGCCGCCCAAAGCGATGCCGAGCAGGTCGACCGGGATGTGACGGACGACCGCCACGGCATCGCCGACGGACTCGTCGACCCCGAAGTCGATGCCCGACCGGTTCCTCGGTGTGGCGGGGCCTCGGGTGGTTGGGGTTGTCGGCGCGTCGGCGGGGTTTTGTTGTATCGAAGAGGACAAAATGGGGCGGGATTATTGGTTTTTGTATGTCCTTGGGTGTTTTTGTGGTCGCGGTCGTCGTGTGGTGCTTCGTGTGCCGGTTGCGGCCTGTCGGTAGGTGTGGAGGGAAGCGGCTTGTCCACCTATCTGTTCCGGCTGGGGAAATGGGCGTTTCGGCGTCGGCGGTGGGTCGTGGGTTTCTGGCTCGCCGTCGCGGTGGCCGCCATCGTCCTGGCCATGGTCAGCGGTGGCCAGACCAACGACAGCTTCACCATCCCGGGTACCGAGTCGCAGCGGACGACGGACCTGTTGGAGCAGAAGTTGCCGGCGCTCGGCGGCGCGCAGACCCAGGTGGTGTTCGCCGTGAAGAGCCCGGCCAAGGTCACCGACCAGGGCCCTCGCGCCGGGATCGAGGCGGCCGTCGCGCAATTGCGGACCGTGCCGCAAGTGGCCTCCGTGTCGGACCCGTTCACCGATCAGGGGGTCGCGCCGGACCAGCAGGTCGCGTTGGGCTGGGTGCAGTACACGGCGCAGCCGGCGGACGTCGAGGATTCCACCCTGGACAAACTCGAGGATGCCGTGGCGCCGGCCAAGCAGGCCGGTGTCCAGGTCGAGTACTCGGGCAGTGTGTATCCGGGCTGGCGGATCACCCCCTCCGAACTGCCCGAGCTGATCGGTCTGGCGATCGCGCTGATCATCCTGCTGATCACCTTCGGCGCGGTGGTCGCCGCCGGCGTGCCGATCGTCAACGCGATCATCGGCGTGGTGATCGCCCTGATGGGGGTGACCGCGCTCGCGTCGGTGGTGGACATCGCGTCGGCGTCCACGACGGTGGCACTGATGCTCGGTCTGTCCTGCGGGATCGACTACGGGCTGTTCATCCTGTTCCGGCACCGCAACAACCTGATCGCCGGCATGACGCCGGAGGAGTCCGCGTCGCTGGCCCTGGGCACCGCCGGGAGTTCGGTGGTCTTCGCCGGGCTCACCGTGATCATCGCCCTGTGCGGGCTGGCCGTCGTGGGCATCCCGTTCCTGACCCTGATGGGACTGTGCGCGGCGGCGGCGGTGTCGGTCGCGCTGCTGATCGCGCTCACCCTGCTGCCGGCGATCCTGGGCTTCGCCGGTCCCAAGGTCGCCAAGTTCATCGACACCCGGTTGCGGCCCGGGCACCACGAGGAGGTCGCGCGGATCACGGCGACCGAGCCGGCCCGGACGTTCGGCGCGACCTGGGCGCGCTTCGTGGTGCGTTTCCGGATCCCGGTCCTGGTCCTCGGCGTCGGCCTGTTGCTCGTGCTGGCGATCCCTGCGGCGAGCATGGACCTGGGGCTGCCCAGCGCCGCGTCGCAGCCCGAGTCCTCCACCCAGCGCAAGGCGTACGACCTGACCGCGGAGAGCTTCGGTCCCGGCTTCAACGGGCCCCTCCTGGTGGTCGCCGACGGACCCGTCGACCAGAGCGGCGTGCAGGCGTTGGTGAACGCGCTGCGGCAACAACCGGACGTCGCGGCGGCGGGTCCGCTCGCCGTGAACAACGAGGTGGCCGTGGTGCGGGTGATCCCGACCACCGGACCCAACTCCGACACCACCGCGGACCTGGTGCACCACATCCGGGACAACCGCGCGGCGATCGAGAACGGCGTCGGCGCGCCGATCCTGGTCGGCGGCAGCACCGCCTCCAACATCGACGTGTCCACGAAACTCTCCGACGCGCTGCCGGTGTTCCTGCTGGTGGTGGTCGGGCTGGCCTTCGTGCTGCTGACCTTCGCGTTTCGGACCATCCTGGTGCCGATCAAGTCGATCCTCGGCTTCCTGCTGTCGATCGGCGCGGCCTTCGGCGCGGAGGTCGCGATGTTCCAGTGGGGCTGGGGCAAGGACATCTTCGACATCACCCCCACCGAGACGATCAGCTTCCTGCCGATCCTGATGCTCGCGATCATCTTCGGCCTGTCCAGCGACTACGAGGTGTTCGTCGTCTCGCGGATCAAGGAGGACTACACCACCACGGGCGATGCCCGAGGCGCGGTCGCGCGCGGCACCGGGTTGTCGGCGCGGGTGGTGACGGCGGCGGCGCTGATCATGTTCTCGATCTTCGTGGCGTTCATGTTCACCGACGACCCGACCATCAAGGTGATCGGCTTCAGCTTCGCGGTCGGTGTCTTCCTGGACGCCTTCGTGGTCCGGCTCACCCTGGTCCCGGCGACGATGGCGATCGTCCGGGCCAAACTCTGGTACCACCCGCAGTGGTTCGCGAAATACGTCCCCGACCCGGACATCGAGGGCAAACGCCTGGAGGAACGGCTGGCCGGCCCGGCGCCGACGGGCGGCGCGGGGCACTGATCCGGGTCGAAATCGGGGCGTCGGCGTGGCCCTCGGGGGGGGCGGGGCCGGGGGCCGGGACGAGGATGCCGGTGCACCCGAGGAGGTCGAGCGGTGGACCGGGTTGCCGTACCTGTACACGGGGCCGGTGTCCCACCGCCGTTCGATTCGGCCGAACCGGCGTTTCGCGGCCGAGGGATGGGAGTCCGGTCCGGCGTTGTCGACGGCGAAGTCGAGATCGCCGTACGTATCGGCCGCGCGCTCCACGGCCGTGCGTGAGACTTCCGCAAACTGATACTTGCGGCATGCGCCAATAGGCAAGAACCATGCGCGGAATGACTGATCCGGGTGCCATTGCTCTCGACATCCTGGATTCCTCGGCGGAATCGGCCGCGGGCGGGAATAGAGCCCACAAACGGGAAACATCATCGCCACGGGATCCGTTTCATGTCCCTCGAAGGTAGGCAGCCTGACGCTCGTAGTCGACGTCACCAGGGACGGCTGGCGGGTCGGTTCGACCGAGAAGAGCGGCAGCAACATCTCCCACCTGTCGGATACCGCCCTTGCCACCAACCGGTCCGGTTCGCAGAACTGGTGCACCGAGGTGACCGCTTACTGGTCTGGGGGGAACGTGCTGACCGGCCCGCCGTATTGCAAGAACTGGTGACCGCCCGCACGTGAAGTTGCCCGCGGTCTTGGCCCAGCCTGTGCTGGGCCCACCCCCCCCGGGTGCCGGGGGGGGGGGTTGGGTAGTAATTGGGGGGGGGGGGGGTTTTGAGGCCGGGCCGCGGGGTTGTGCGGGGGGGTCACGTGCCTCCCCGCCCCGCTTTATTCAAACACTTGCCCCCCCCCCCCTGTTTTTGTCCCCGGGGCGTTGGCCCCCCCGTGGGGGGGCCCAAGACCGCAGGATGCCGTTCGTTCGGTGAGCTTGACTCTGTCGGGGGTCTTGGTGTTTCCCGGCGCGCGAGCGTGATCGGTGGGCATGATCGGGGCTGTTTTGAAGGCCGATCGGTTACCGAGGTGTCCGTTGTCGCTCCTTCCCCGTTCCGGTGGGCAAGTCCCTTCTTTGACTGTGCAGATCCCCCGGGCGAGCAATCCGGCCGGGACGACGGCGATGTGGGCCGGAGACCGGCTGGACGGGCTGTGGAGCGACGAGGACTTCGCGGGCTGGTCTCCGCGCGACGGGCGTCCCGGGCTCTCGCCTGCCGACTCGCCACCGTCTGTGTGCTGCAGTTCCTGCTGGGCCTGTCGGACCGGCAAGCGGCAGAAGTGGTCCGCTGCCGCGTCGATTTCACATATGCCCTGTCCATGGAGCTGGACGACCCCGGCTTCCACCACAGCGTGCCGGCCGACTTCCGCGAGCGCATCGCTCAGGGCGACCGCGCCGACCAACTCCTCGACCTCGCGCTCGCGCGCCTGAAGAATGCCGGACTGGTACGCGAGCGCACCACGCAACGAACCGACTCCACTCGCGTCCTGGCCGCGGTGCGTGAGCTGACCCGGCTGGAACTGGTCACCGAGGCCGTCCGTGCCGCGCTGGAAGACGTCGCCCGCGCCGCTACGGTCGTCCGGTCCGCCTGGGCGAGAACCCCACCCGGCCCAAGACCGGAATCCTCGCTGCCGGCGACGACGCCCACCAGCTGTTGGAACGCGTCCACCGCCACGGACCGGGCTACCGACCCGGCCCGCAGGCCGAGGCCCTGCGGCGGATCGTCCCGCAGAACCACTACCGCAACGCGGCAGGGCGCCTGCGCCGGCGCACTGTCGCCTTCCTCCTCGGCGCTCGTCTCGGCCCTACGACACCACCGCACGCTACGTCCGCCGCGGGCACATCATCCGTTGGAAGGGATTCGCCGCGCATGTCACCGAGACATGCGCCTCCGACACCGTCAACGTGATCACGGATGTGGCCACCACCTCGGCGGCAACCAACGATGCGCGGGCCCTGCCCGGCATTCACACCCGCCCGGCGCGTCGCAGCCTGTCGCCCGATGAGCACCTGGTCGACGGCGGCTACACCTCCGTGGTCCACCTGGAACGGGCGATGCGCGAATACCGGGTCACCGTCAGCGGGCCGGCACGGCCCCTACCCGACCTCCTCGCCCACCGCGGCACCCCTGATCGTGGCGCGGTTCACCAAGAGTCGGTGCCGCCCCTGCCCGGCCCGCACCCGCTGTACCACCACCGCCGACAGCGCCCGGACCGTGGGCTTTCCCCCACGAGAACTCCGCGACCTGCAACTCCGCGTCCGTGCCGAGCAGCAGACACCCGAATGGGAGACCCGCTACGCGGTCCGCTCCGAAGTCGAGGGCACCATCGACGAGTTCGCCCACGGGCACGGAATGCGCCACTGCCGCTATCGAGGACAGCCGAAACCCACCTGCAACACGTACTCACGGCCAGCGCCGTGAACATCGAACGACTCAGCGGCATGCCACCGGCCGAGGAACCCCGATCACCACGACCGCCGACCGCCTTCCAATACGTCCTGGACCAACATGAGATCCCCCGATCGAAGTCTTGGCGAACCCTCGGCACCTGATCTCGACCGAACCAAGATCACCGACAGAGTCGGGCTCACCCCACCCAGGTCCACCTACCGGTTCGGCGACGCCGACCAACCCTTCGCGCAGGACTCCGGCCCACCCGGGGGTCTCCGTTGCCTGTTCGAGCGTTCGTACGACCTCCTGTTTCGTTCGGTTGCGCAGCGAACCGTGGCCGCGGCGACCGTCGCGATCTCGTCGCTCAGGGCGAACAACTGCGGCGCGTCGGCCCGATACAGGGCCGGCACGTTCTTGTCGAGGATGCCCAGGCACAGCGTCAGCGCCGCGGCTGATGACGGCCGTGACGACAATCCGTGAACACGCGGCCCGGGGTGGAATGGGGATGTAGTCGATATCCCATACCAGTCTGCGCCATTTGACGTTGCACACAGGCGCCCTGACCTACGGTGATCCCGGCTGAGGGGGTCCGATCCAAATCGGACCCCTGATTGCGCCCCCGATCGCGGGGGCCATTGCCGCAGCTCTTGGTCGGCGCGGCAGTCACCGTGCGTGGTCGAAGCAGGCCCCCGATCGAGCGTCGGCACGGGGCCGGCGTCGACATGTTCTGCGCTGGGGCGCCACCGGGGCGACGGCGCCCCCGGCTCTGGGAAACCCCGAGTGGAACGACTGCCGGCAGCGGTCGACGTCGGCGTCGGTAGCGTCGGTCTTGGACCGCAACAGCCAGATCGGCTCGGCCTCTCAGCCGCTGGGCAGCCGGTCGACTCGGAGCCGGACGATGGTCCCGGAGATCATCGGCAGCTCGCCGTCGAACCCTTGCCACGCGCTGCGTCGGGTCAGCCGGGGGTGGAGCCGATCCCACGCGGTGGCGACAGCGGTCCCGTAACGTGTGGTCTCGGTCGTTGTCACGGCCTGCGGATCGCCCCAGGTTTCGGGTTGCCCGAAGACGAACTCGCCGCCGTGCTTGGGCGGTCGCCCACCCGGCGGGTCGTAGACCCTGGGCGGGGTCGGGCAACGCAGTACCCGATCGGAGCGCATCCGGCCGAGCACCTCGACCGGCAGATCGCGCAGCAGGTATGCGATCCGCGGCACGTCGTAGCCGGCGTCGAAGGCGACCAGGACATCCGGGTCGCCCGGCTGCCACCGGTCCACGTCCGTCAGCGGTGATTCCCCGGCACGGTCCCGCGAGGGACCGACTCACGCCACCTGGTACTTGACCACCGCGTCGCCCGCGTTCGCGGCCGCGGTGAAGAATGTCCCGAGACGGACGAGCCTTTCGCACAACGACTCCTTCAAGGCGTCGTCCCACGGCACGAGGAGGTCCGACGGCGAATCCACGTCCTCGGCGAGCACGGGTTCCACAACCCGAACCCGTTCCGCGACGTCGACGTCGCGCAGGAATCGCGCAGCCTCGCGAACGTCCGAAGGCTCAAGCACCCATACCTCGGTACCGAGGAACCCGAATTCCGGGTGGACCTCTCCCTCCGTACGCACATCGCCTCCGTAGACGGGCAGTTGACAGGCCCCCTCTGCTCTCCCGCCGAACGTCAGCACGGCGTGCATGAGGTCGCCGAGGCGCTCGACCCCCATCACCATTCCCGCGCATCCAAGGGGGCCGAACTCCGGATCGAACCAGTACGGCACCATCGCGCCCAGCTCCTGCGGAGACCTGGTGGCCACCGTCTCGCCGGAGAGTCGCCGCCAGAAGAGATCCACACCCACCGTGACTCCTCGCCACTACCAACCATGGGCACCCGAAGCCCGGTCGGCAACAACGTAGGACGCGCCTCGGACATCACCTGCCGTATTGGTTGAACGACAAGGTGAGTACCTGTGTTTGAACCCCTTTTCGGTAACCCGGTCAATCGCCGGCGGCACTGTCCCTGCTCATGGAGCAGGGTGCCGAATCTGGCAGGCTGGTCGATTGATGGACAGCGATGGCGGTCATGCGGTGGCGGGCTGGATCTGGAACGCGAACGTCCGACCCTTCCTGGTGCTTTTGGCGCACTACGCCGGATGCGACTTCGATGGCACCGACTGGCAGGCCGTGGAGAGCGGCCTTGAGGCCGGCGATGATGAGTACCCGGATCGCTGGTACAGCTACCCGCTCGTCGGTTCGGAGCATCATGTCGAGGTGTACCTCGCCCAGGCAGTGGGCGGCGATGAGGTTTCCGTCCGGGTCACAGGGATTTCCGACGGCGAACTGCTGGTGAGAGCGGACACTTTGATTGCGGCCTTCGCCGCCGGCTCCGTGGCGTGACACGGTTGCCGACGGCGGGACGCCGGCTGCCGCGGTCGCGGGCGGTCTACTCGGCGGAGCCGGATGGACCGCCCCGGGGTCGGGCGCCGGTGATGAGGTCGAGGGTGGACTCGACCGAGTTGAGTTGAGCGCTGATGCGCCGGACCCACTACCCACTTGTCCTTTGGGAACAAGGCGGCGTGCGGGGCGACGGTCCCCGTGATCAACCGGCGGATCTCGGTGAGTTTCTCGCGCACCGCGGCGTGCTCGTATAGTCCGGCGCCGAAGTACGGATCGACCTGCTGTAGCCAGGGCACCTCGTGCCATCAGGTGGCCGAGTTCGAGTGTGACGAGCTCGTCCAGGACGGCGCGCAGGTTCTCGGGGGCGGGCTCGTCGACCGGGCACAGCCATCCCAGGGCGGCGACGATCCCGACCTCGGCGGGGCGTTCGGGGTCCGACCAGCACGCGTGGGTGAACCCGGCGGCGTCCTTGACGGACCGAAGCCGGCTCTTCCTCGCGTCCCGATGTCGCGATCTCCTCGAGTTCGCGACCGGCGATCCTCCGGCGTCCCGCCCTGCGGATCCCAGCGTCCACTGTTCGTCGGCGGGCGTGTCGGCGGACCTTCTCCGCCTCGGTGGTGGTGATCGTCGGCTTCATGGGCCGGTGAAGTAGGCACGTCACCGGCCAACGCGGCGGGTGCCGCGGCTCGCCGTCGACTGAGGCGGCCGTGCTGCGCCGAGCGCGGCGGTCAAGTTCGCCTCGGCGCCGCAGCGGATTCGGGCAGCGCGCGAGCCGGGGGTCCGCGTACGCCAGGCACGTCGACGCCGGACCTCGCCTGGCGAGGACGGCGTAATCCGCCTCGCCGACGGGAGGGCGCGGAGTGTTGTCCTCACCGTCGTCGGGTCGTTGGGCCCGCAGGAGGGCGTGGGCGCCGTGTCGTGAGACGGGGCCGGAGGGGGATCGGGCCGTCGCACCACGGGCGGACCGCGCTGCACCGGTCTCGGGTCGCCAGTTCCTCGGGGGTCCACTCGGATGCCTCGGGGGTGAGGCGTAGCCGCTCAGCCGCTGTGGCGCGGTTGCGGTGGAGGAGCCGCACGTCGTCGGTCGCGGGGCTACCGGGCGCCACGCGGCTTCCGTGTGCCCGAACCGGCGGGGATCTCGGATCAGTTGCCGAGGTTGAGCGTCCCGGTGTTCCCCAGGGTATTGGTGACGTAGACGTTGGCGAACGCCTTCTCGGTCGCTCCGCTCACCCGTTCGACGTGGGCGCTCATCGTGACGCCCACCGGAACGGTGCTCTTGTCGTTCTTGTAGACGGGTGTCACCTGGTAGAAGACCGCTTCGTCCGCAGGTGCGCATGCTGGGCGTGCCCGTGTTCAGGCCGGACTGCCGGCAAGGGACGAGGTTGTACCGTGTGAGCGCATCGTTGCCTCGTCCACCGAGGATTCTCGGCAGGCGTGACATGGGCTTGCACACAGGGTGCGGCGGGGTTCGGGACATGGCCGTCGTTCAGGACGTACGTGTCCCATTCGCCGTTGCCGAGGTTGGGGATCACCTCGGCGCACTGCGCGCCTGCGGCACCGCCCTCTTTCGCCTCGCCGAAGGGGAAGTCACCGCAGATATCGGCAGTGACGAGCTTCGGCTGAGCCTTGAACCCGCCGCACGTGCCGGCGGTGCGGGCAGAGATCGGCGCGGGCGCCCGATCGGAGCGGCGGCGCGGGTATCGGAGGTGGCAGCCACCGCAGTCGTCCAGGCGGTGGACGGCACGACGAACTCAGCGGCGTGTCCGCGAGTGGAACATTGGCTACAGAATGTGATTATTCGGTCATGTCTGCCTCGATCTTGTCGGATGAGCCCGCCGCGGTGCCGACAGGCGAGCCCTCGTTGCTGGATCCCCGCCGGCGCAACATCATCTTCGTGGCGATCGCTGCGGGCATGCTGCTGGCGGCCCTGGACCAGACGATCGTCGGCGCTGCGTTGCCCACCATCGTCGCGGACCTCGGCGGCGGCACGCACATGTCGTGGGTCGTCACCTCGTACATGCTCGCGTCCACTATCTCGACCATACTCGTCGGCAAGTTCGGCGACCTGTTCGGCCGCAAGATCGTCTTCACGGCGTCCGTCGTGGTCTTCATCGGCGGATCATTCTTCAGCGGGCTTTCCCAGAGCATGATCATGCTGATCCTGTTCCGCGGCGTGCAGGGCATCGGCGGCGGCGGTCTCCAGGTGACCGCCATGGCCCTGATCGCCGATGTGATCCCGCTGCGTGACCGGGGCAGGTACCAAGGCGCCCTCGGCGGCGTGTTCGGCGCGGCCACCGTACTCGGGCCGCTCCTCGGCGGCTTCTTCACGGACCATTGGTCGTGGCGGTGGTGCTTCTACGTCAACGTTCCCATCGCTGTGGTCGTCGTCCTGCTCGCCGTGCGGTACGTGCCCTCGCTCGGCGCCGGCGGGCGTCGGAAGGTGGACTATCTCGGCATTGCCCTCGTGGCCGTCGGGTCGTCGGCGCTGATCCTCGCCACGAGTTGGGGCGGCAACGAGTACGCCTGGACCTCGCCCACGATCATCGGCCTGTTCGCGGGCGGGGCCGCCGCTCTCGCGCTGTTCTGCCGGGTCGAGACCAGGGCCGCCGAGCCGATGCTGCCGATGTACCTGTTCCGGAACTCGGTCTTCGCGGTCTGCTCGGTGCTGTCGTTCGTCGTCGGCTTCGCGATGCTCGGAGCGATGACGTATCTGCCGTCCTACATGCAGTACGTGGACGGGGAGTCCGCCACGTTCTCGGGCGTGCGGACACTGCCCATGGTCGCCGGCCTGTTGGTCACCTCCACGTACAGCGGCAACGTCGTCGGCAGGACCGGCAAGTACCGGCGGTTCCCGATCGTGGGCTCGCTCGTGACCGCGCTCGGCCTCTACCTGCTCTCCCTCATGCATCGCGGCACCAGCCCATGGCTGGACTCGCTCTACCTCCTGGTCCTCGGGGCCGGACTCGGCCTGAGCATGCAGGTGCTCACGATCGCGGTGCAAAACACCGTCGCCTACAAGGACTTGGGCACCGCCACCTCGGGTGTGACGTTCATGCGCACGCTCGGCAGTTCGTTCGGCGCCGCGGTATTCGGCACGATCTACGCCAACAAGCTCGGCCCCGCACTGGAGTCGGCAGTCGCGCGGGCAACCGCGACCGGAGCCGCGACACCGCAGGAGCTGGCCCCGGCCGTCGGCGATCCGGCCTCGCTGCACCGGCTGCCGACGGTCACCGCCACCCCGATCATCGACGCCTACGCGTCCGTCATGGATACGGTCTTCCGCTGGACGGTGCCGGTCGTACTCGTCGGCTTCGCCGTGTCGCTGTTCCTCAAGGAAGTACCCCTGCGAGATACGGCGCGGGCGGGCTCGCGCGATGTGGACGGCGGACTGGGCACGCCGACCACCGACGAATCCCTCGCGGTGCTGGAACGCGCGGTGTCCGTCCTGCTCAAGGGCATCACCCAAAGCTCTGCCCGTCAGGTGCTGGAACGCTCCGGCACCCGCGTTCCACCGGCTGCGGCCTGGGCGCTGATGCAGACGGACCTCTATATCGGCGTGCTCGGCGTGGCGCGGCTCACCACCATCGCGGAGCAGCGCAGAATGCCGGACGAAGTCCTTCGCCCCGCCTTCGACAGTGCTGTGCATGGCGGATACCTCACGGAGGAAAGCGGCGTCTACACGCCGACAGAGCGCGGAGGTGTCGAGGTGCGGAAAGTCCAGGAGGCCGCGCTCGAGTGGCTCGCCGAGCACGTCGAACGCGTCGAAGGCCGGCCCGGCACGCTCGACGTTCGCCGTGCTCTCGACTCCATCGCGCGGCGTCTGCTCACCGAGGACCTCGCGGCGGGGATGGCGACCGCAGGCGGCGCCGAGCAAACCCTGGCTGTGGTGGGCGGCCGATAGCCACTCGGGTCCGGGCGGCGCCGGCCCTCCGGACGGCTGGGCCGTCTCCGTCCGGCCCGCGCGGCAAGGAGTGTGGTGTGCCGGAACACGAACGCGAACACGAACGACGCGGCGGAAGTCCCGGGGATGTCCGGGTACCGACTGCCGGCGCTGCGCGGTGATAGCGGTGGGCGCGTGCGTCGATGGCGATGGCGTCGACGGTCCGGACGAATCCGCTCCGGTCGACGTCGCGCGCCGCGCGCCGCACGCCCTGTGCGGTCGCCGAGGCGTCATCGTCGGCCGGGGGCGGGGTATTGAGGGGTGGTCGTCCGGGTCGGGGTGTCGGGCGGCTCCGGGGGTGCTGCCAGGCGTACCGCTCCCGCCAC
Organism: Embleya sp. NPDC056575; assembly: GCF_042793325.1. Classification (NCBI taxonomy): domain Bacteria; kingdom Bacillati; phylum Actinomycetota; class Actinomycetes; order Kitasatosporales; family Streptomycetaceae; genus Embleya; species Embleya sp. NPDC056575. The sequence goes on along the minus strand of NZ_JBHTVA010000019.1, from coordinate 149,193 downwards.
CGGCTCCCCGGTGTACACCGTCAGCGGTAGTCCGAACCGCTCCCGGAGTCGATCCCGGAGTGCCTGGGCCAGCGGGGGACGGCCGACGATCACGCTTCCCCCGGCGACCACGCGCGTGATGTCGGCTCCGCGCGTGACCAGGTGCCCGACGAGGGTGGTCAGGTCGTCCGCGCCGGTGAGCACGGCGGTGCGGGCGGCGGGTGAGCCCGCGTCCGCCGCGTCGAAGACCGTGGGGGCCCAGCGGGCCCAGGAGCGGGGTGGGGTGCTCTGCATCGTGCCCACGACGTCGCGCAGCGAACGGGCGCCCGTGTGCGCGAGCAGTGCCGGCAGCAGCGGGTCGTCGGTGTGCGCGCGGTCGTGGGCCCGGGTGAGCGCGCCGACCGCGTCGCGTACCGTCCCCCACGCCGATCCCGGGTCGCCGACCAGCCAGCCCCAGCCGCCCGCGTACAACGATCCGCCAAAGGTGTCGCGGGCAACGGCGATCGAGCCGGTGCCGACGACGAGCCCGGCGGCCGGGCCGCCGGCCGGCACCGCCGCCTCGAGCAAAAAGGCGTCGTTGACCACCCGGACCGGGACGGCGAGTTCGGCCTCCATCGCGGTGCGCAGTTCGGCGCACTCGGTGTCCGAGTCGCAGCCGTGTGCGCCGATCCCGACCGCGATCGGTGGACTGCGGGTGAGCGCGCGGATCGACGCGCCGAGTGCGACGGCCTTGCCCCGACTGTCGAGATTGGTCCAGTCGCCCGCCGGGTGGGTGACGTCTTCGAGCGTGTCGCCCTGCAAGGTGGCGAGGCGCAGCCGGGTCTTGGTCCCGCCCGCGTCGACGCCGACGATGTACTGAGTTTCCACGTGTGCCGGCACTCCCGTGCGTATGCGTCGTGACGACCGGCCGGGTGTCGGCGCGGTCTTCGAGGAGGTCAGCGGGCGCCGCGGGCCGCGTCGTAGAACGCGAGGCAGGTGGCGAGCGTCTGTCGGGCGGTGCGGACGGTCGAGCCGGGGGCGACTGCGTCGTTGACGGCGGCGAGCAGCGCGTCGAGGGTGTCGGAGGGGTCCGGGGGCAACGTTTCGACGGTCCACGCGCCGCCCTCCTCGGCCACGCCCAGGGTTCCGGTGGCGGTGGAGTGGAACACGGCGCCGCGCGAGCCGACGATGTGCGCGCGGGTCGACGACGCGCCGGCGGGGCTGATCCAGGTGTCCTCCACGGTGACCACGGCGCCGCTTTCCAGGGTGAGGACGGCGTGTCCGTAGTCCTCCAGGGGCAGTTCGCGGTGGACGAGGTTGGCCGTGGTGCCGGTGATCGCGGCGACCGGTGAGCGGAACAGCGCGGTGATGCGGTCGATCTGGTAGACGGCGTGGTCGATCCAGGCGCCGCCGGCGGTGCGTGCGGGGTCCGCCCACCATCCGGGTTCGCCGGCTCCGGGCCAGGCGGCGGGCAGTGTGCTGTGCATGGCGAAGGTGCCGGCGCGGAGTTCGCCGAGTCGTCCGGAGTCCACGAGGCCGGACAGGCGTCGGGCCAGGGGGGAGGTGTGGCGGGATTCGCTGGGTACGAAGACGATGCCGGCGCGTTCGACCTCCTCGACCACGCGGTCGGCGTCGGCGAGGTTGGTGGCGAGGGGTTTGACGGACACGATGTGTTTGCCGGCGCGGGCCGCGGCCACGACGAGGTCGGGGTTGCGGTCGACGCTGGTGAAGCAGGCGATCGCGTCGATCTCGGCGTCTTCGAGGATGAACGCCGGGTCGGTGGAGGTGCGTTCGCAGCCGGTGAGACCCGCGACGTGGGCGACGCGGTCGGGGTCGCGGTCGACGAGGGCGCGCAGTCGTACGCCGGGTTCGGCCGCGACGCGGCGGGCGAAGGGGATGGCCGCGTACCAGTGGTCGAGACCGATGACGCCGATCCGCAGCGGGGCGGGGGTGGCCGTGGGCATGGTGATGCTTCCTTCGGGCTGGGTGGGACGTGGGCTCGGGGTGTCACGAAACGGCGTCGCGGGCGGACGCCGGGCGGGAGGGCGTCGCCGTCAGGAGGCGTACGGCGGCCGGAACGTCGTGGTCAGGTCCACGAACCGCCGTTCGCGCGCCGAAACCGTCACCGCCGTCATGATCTCCAGTGCGTGGCGCGCGTGTTCGGCGGTCAGGACGGGCGTGGCCCCGTCGAGTACGACGTCGGCGAGGTGGCCGACGAGCAGGGCTCGGCCGTAGGTGTGGCGCAGGGTGTCGCGGGCGAGCGGCTCGGTGGGTTGCACCCAGCCGTCCACTCCCGGGGCGATGCCGGTGCGGTACAGCTCCAGGTCGGGGCCGTCGGGGCGAAGCACGCTCAGCACCCCTTGGCGGCCGAAGATCTCCAGCTTGGGGCTGCGGGAGGCGTGCACGTTGAAGGTGCCGTCGACCACGGCGTAGGCGGAGTCGCCGAAGTCGAGCATGAACAGGCAGTTGTCCGCGGCGGTCACCGACATCTCCAGGCCCTCGAAGGGTCCGCCGCGGACGGTGCGCACGGCGTCGGTGACGCCGGCGAACGCGGCGACCCGCAGGGCCGGTCCCAGGATGCCGGTGATCTGGTGGATGCCGTACACGCCCATGTCGAGCAGTGGGCCGGAGCCTTCGCGGTAGAACCAGCTCGGATCGGACTGCCAGCCGTGCGGGCCGCCGCCGGGTCCGGCGTGTGAGCTGCGGACCCGGGCGAAGGCGACGCGGCCGATGGCGCCGTCGCGCACGAGTGTCGCGGCGCGCGCGTAGGGCTCGTGGAGCAGGTCGGGTGGGGCGCACACGAGGGCCAGGTCCTGTTCGTGGGCCATCGCGATGAGTTCGTCGGCCTCGGCGAGGGTGGCGGCGAGCGGCTTCTCGACGGCGAGGTGTTTGCCCCGGGCGAGGATCAGGCGGGAGGTCTCGGCGTGTACCGGGATCGGGGTGAGGTTGACGACGGCGTCGAGGTCGGTGTCGTCGAGCATCGCCTCCAGCGATCCGTGCGCGACCGGGACGCCGAAGCGGGTGGCCGTGGCGCGGGCCAGGGCGAGGTCGGGGTCGGCTATCGCGACCACCTCCACCCGCCCCGCGTAGTGGTGGATGTTGGGCAGTACGCCGTAGGGGGCGGTGGCGATGCCGCCGCTGCCGAGGATCCCCACCCGCAGGACGTTGGCCATCCCGACCTCACTTCCATAACCGGAAACTTTCTTTCGGGATACTAGCCCTCGATCCGCCGCCGCACCAGAGAGTTGCCGTTTCGATCCGAACGAGCGGGCCGAATGGGGCATTGCACCCCCGATCGATAACGAATGAGTCACGGCTTGCTCGGCCTATTTCTTGAAAGAAACTTCCTGATACATTCCTGGCGTCATCAACCCGGGATCAACTCGGGGTCAACCCGGGAGCCACACCGGATCCACCCGGGAGTCGAGGAGGAGCCCATGGCCGTCAAGGGAACCCCGTCGTGGCTCGGCGATCAGAACGCCGCGACGGCCATGCGGCTCCTGCTCGACCACGGGCCGCTGAGCCGCAACGGCGTCGGCGAACTCAGCGGACTGTCCCGTCCGACCGCCACCCAGATGGTCGGCCGCCTCGCGGACAAGGGCCTGATCGAGGTGGTCGGCGAGGAGTCCATCGGCCGAGGCCCCAGCGCCGCGCTCTACGGCGTGCGCGACGACCTCGCCTACGGAATCGCCGTCAACGTCGACCAGCAGGCCGTACGGTCCGTGCTGGTCGACATCAAGGGCACCGAGTATCCGATCGCCCACGAGGCGGTCGCCGCGCTGCCCCCCGAACGCGGCGCGGCGCGCGACGTGGCCCGCGCCGTCCTGGCGGCCGGCCGGGCCGCGGGCGTGGGCCTGTCCGCGATCCGCCACGTCTGCGTGGGCGTACCCAGCAGCGTCGACCCCCGCTCCGACGAACTCAGTTCGGTACAGGGGTTGCCCGGATGGTCGCGCCGAAGCATCCGGCGACAACTGGAGCAGGCGCTGGGCTGCGAGGTACACGTCGACAACGACGTCAACCTCGCGGCCGTGGCCGAACGCCGCGCCGCCGGCCTCGCCCCCGAGGACACCTTCGCGTTGTTGTGGATCGGATACGGCATCGGCCTCGCGGTCGACGTCGCGGGCACCGTCCTGCGCGGCGCCTCCGGCGGAGCGGGCGAGATCGGCAACCTGCCGGTCCCACGCGGCGTGTTCGACCCGGAGACCGAGGCCGACGACCTCGAAGGGCTCCTCGGCGCCCAGGCCCTCGACCGCATCGGCCGCGAGGCCGGCGCGGGCGGGCACACGTTCGAACGGGTGCTCGCCGGCGAACCGTTGCCCGAAAGGGTGCTGGAGATCTACGCCCCCCGGCTGGCACAGAGCGTCATCCCGGTGCTCGGCGTGATCGACCCCAGCCTGGTGATCCTCGGCGGCCCGGTCGGCCGGGCCGGCGGATCCCGACTGGCCGAACTGACCCGACGGGCGATCCGCGATCACACCCGGTGGGACCCCACGGTGCATGTCACCCGGGTCTCGGACGACGCCGTGCTCGGCGGCGCCCGGCACACCCTGCACGACCGGGTCCGCGAGACGTTGCTCGCCCGTGCCGTCGGCTCGGACGAGGACGAGAACCGCGCGCACGTCATCGCGGCCAAGCCGCGCGACCTCGGCTGACCCCACACCGCCGGCCGCACCCGCGCGCGGCCGGCCCCACGACACCGGTCGACCCCACGTCGTCGACCGCGCACATCACCATCACGGCCGACGCCACGCCGTCGACCGCACCCCACGGTCGCCTCACCCGCCACCGGCCGTCCCCGCCCCGCCGACGCCTCGGGCATCCCGCCGTCGCCGCGCCGCGGGACCGGCATCCCCACGGAGGACCCGCACCACGACACGTCGTGCTCTCCCACAGGAAGGCTTCGCGATGACATCGGCGAATCCCATCCCACCCCCACGACCCCTGCGCCGCGCCGGCGCGCTGCTCATCGCGCTCGCGGCCGGCGCCACACTCGCCCTCTCCGGTTGCGCCGTCGCCGAGGACGGTCCGGTCGCCGCCGCGGCGCCGACCCACCTGTCCGGCACCGTGCAACTGTGGCACCACTACAACGGCCGCGAGGCCAAGGTCGTCGCGTCGATCGTCGACGACTTCGAAAAGCGCCACCCGGACGTCAGGGTCCGCGTGCACGCCGGACAACAGGACACCAAGATCACCCAGGTGGTCTCCTCCGGCGGCGACGTCGACGTGATGCTCACCAACGTCAACGCCACGCTCGGCACCGCCTGCAAGACCATGTCGGACCTCGCGCCCTACATGCGCCGGGACGGCGTCCCCGACGACGCCTTCCAGGGCATCTTCGCCCAGGCCACCGCGTTCGAAGGGCGCCGCTGCTCGCTGCCGACCACGTCCGACGTCTACGGCCTGTACTACAACACACGACTGCTGGCCGAGGCCGGCTACACCACCCCGCCGCGCACCCTCCGCGAACTGGAGGACATGGCGCTGAAACTCACCACCTACAAGAGCGACGGGTCGATCGGGACCCTCGGCTTCAACCCGCTGATCGGCTTCCAACAAAACACCTCCGCCACCCTCGGCGGAACCGCCGGGGTGACCTGGACCAAGGACGGCGACTCCGCCGTCGCCGACTCTCCGCAATGGGCCGAACTCATCGCCTGGCAGCACGACTTCGTCCGCAAGATCGGCTACGACAAGCTCAAGACCTTCACCGCCGGCCTCGGTGACGAGTGGTCGGCGAACAACCCCTTCCAGAACGGGCGCGTCGCGATGACCCTGGACGGCGAGTGGCGTGTCGCGTTCATCGAGGAACAGGCCCCCCACCTCGAGTACGGCACCGCCCCCTTCCCCGTCCTCGCCGGCAGCGGACAGGAGTACGGCGGCGGATTCGTCTCCGCCGCGGACATCGGCGTGGCCAAACGCTCCGGCAACAAGGAGGCGGCCTGGGCGCTGGTGAAGTACATGACCACGGACACCGACGCCGCGGTCAAGCTCGCCAACGGCCTCAAGAACATCCCCACCCTCAAGAGCGCCGTCGCCTCGCCCGCCCTCCAGGCGTCACCGCAGTACCGGACCTTCATCGAGGCGTCCGCCCACCCGGCCGGCAACACCAGCCCGGTCACCGAGATCGGCTCCACCCTCACCGCCACCATGGACGACTTCTGGACCGACTACCAACGGGGCTCCGGCGGAAACCTGAGACGCCGACTGGAGAAGGTCGACACCGACATCGACAACGCGCTCGGCCTGCGGCGGGCGAAGTGACCATGCCCGACGCGAACCCGATCGCGACCGTCCCGCGTGCCCGAGCCGCGGCCCACCACACCCCGAACACCCCCGAGGCACACACGAAACGGGCCGGCCGGCGCCGCACACTGCGCTCGCGGTTGTCCATCGGATCGATGGTGATCCTGCCCCTGATCGGCCTGGTGGCGTTCTTCCTGTATCCGCTGTGCGCCAACCTCTACTACTCGTTCACCAACTACGACCTGGTGGGCTCGCCGAAGTGGATCGGCCTGCGCAACTACGACTACCTGTTCACCCAGGACCCCCGCGTGGGCGGCGCCGCCCGCAACACCCTGTGGTTCGTGGTGATCCTGGTGCCCGTACGGATGGCGTCCTCGCTGGGCATCGCGCTGCTGCTGACCCGACGCAAGCGGGCCGCCGGATTCTGGCGCACCCTCTTCTACCTGCCGGCGCTCGTCCCGCCGGTGGCCTCCGTCGTCGGCTTCGTGTTCCTGTTCAACCCCGGAACCGGGCCGATCAACACACTGCTGCGCAAGTTCGGGATCGACGGACCGTTGTGGTTCAACGACCCGTCGTTGTCCAAACCCTCGCTGCTCCTGCTCGGCGTCTGGATGATGGGCGACGTCATGGTCATCTTCCTGGCCGCGCTGCTCGACGTGCCCAAGGACCAGTACGAGGCGGCGGAACTGGACGGCGCGAGTGCCCGGCAGAAGTTCCGGTTCATCACCCTGCCGAACATCTCCCCCGTCCTGCTGTTCTCCGCCGTCACCGGCGTGATCGCCGCGCTCCAGTACTTCACCGAGGCCGCCGTCGCCTCCAGCGTCGCCAACGGCAAGACCGGCATCGACGCGGGTCCCGACCGCCTCCTCGGCTACCCCAACGACTCCCTGCTCACCTACACCCAGTGGATGTACGTCCAGGGCTTCAACAGTTTCCAACTCGGCTACGCGGCGGCCATGGCGGTCGTGCTGTTCGTGGTGGCGGCGGCCGTCATCGCGGTCCTGCTCCGCCGAGCCGGCATGTTCCAACAGAAGGGAGCGTGAGCGGTCGTGCCCACCAAGAGAGCGCTCTCCTATGTGGCCGAGCACGCGCTGCTGCTGGCCCTGGCCTTCGTCTTCCTCGTGCCCGTGGTGTTCGTGGTGCTCACGTCCTTCATGGGCGGGAACCAGACCCTCACCGGCGCGTTGTGGCCGAACCCGTTCGAATGGTCCAATTACACGAAGGCGTTCGACACCGCGCCGCTGGGTCGTTGGTTCGCCAACTCCCTGCTGTACGCGGGTACCTCGACGCTGCTCATGCTCGTCTCCTCGGTGCCGGTGGCCTACGTGCTGGCCAAGGTCAGGTTCCGCTTCTCCGGCGTCGCGTTCTTCGTGGTGATCGTCGCGATGTTGTTGCCGCCGCAGGTGACCCAGGTGCCGTTGTACGCGGTGTGGGCACACTTCCGGGTCGTCGGCACGTTCTGGCCGCTGATCCTGCCGCACCTGTTCGGCAGCGCGTTCTCCATCTTCCTGCTGCGCCAGTTCTTCCTCTCCATCCCCAAGGAGTACATCGACGCGGCCCGGATGGACGGCAACGGCGAGTGGGGCATCCTCCTGCGGATCATGGTGCCGATGGCCAAACCCGGCATCGCCGCGGCCTCGATCTTCATGTTCTTCCAGTGCTGGAACGACTACTACGGGCCGCTGCTCTACACCTCGGAGAACCCCGACAACTGGCCCATCGCCTACGGCCTCGCCTCCTTCCACGGCTCCCACAGCACGGACTGGGGCGTGATCATGGCGGTCACCACGCTGGCCACCCTCCCCGTGGTCGTCGTCTTCTTCTTCGCCCAACGCACCTTCGTGCAGGGCATCACCCTCACGGGCGTCAAGGGCTGAGCGCCCCGCACGACCCACACCCGCCCGCACGCACTCCCCCGGACACACCCGCACGCCCGAACAGGCAAGGACACCTCTTGAACGGCAAACACGACGTGAACGACAAGCACGCGCGACCGCTCGGGATCGGCATCATCGGTTCCGGCTTCATCGCCCACTTCCACGTACGCTCCTGGCAGGCGATCCGCGGCAGCGACATCGTGGCCACCCAGTCCCGCACCCTGGACCGGGCCCGCGAACTCGCCGCCTACGCCGAGGACCTGCGGGTCGGCGTGGACGTCACCGCCTACGACGACATCGCCGCCCTCGTCCGCGACGAACGGGTGGACGCGGTCTGGGTGCTCACCCCCAACCACACCCGCGTCGAGGTCGTGCGGGCCATCTGCGACGAGGTCGCCTCCGGCCGCGCCCGCCTGCGCGGCATCGCGGTCGAGAAACCGCTGGGCCGCAACATCGCCGAGGCGCGACAGGTCGCCGACCTGGTGCGCGAGGCGGGCATCCCGCACGCGTACCTGGAGAACCAGGTGTACGCGCCACGCCTGACCCGGGCCCGCGAACTGATGTGGACCCGCGGCGCGCGCCACTCGGGCACGCCGTACCTGGCCCGCTGCACCGAGGAGCACTCCGGTCCGCACTCGGCGTGGTTCTGGGACGGCGAGGCCCAGGGCGGCGGCGTGCTCAACGACCTGATGTGCCACTCGCTGGAGGCCGGTCGTTTCCTGCTCACCCCGCCGGGCGTGGCGCCGTCGCAGTGGTTGCGACCGGTATCGGTGACCGCGACGATCGCCTCGCTGCGCTGGGGGCGGGAGCGGTACGCGGCGCGCCTGGAGCGGGAGTTCCCCGGCGTGCAGGACTATCGCGACACGCCGTCGGAGGACTACGCCAACGCCACGTACACGTTCGTCAACGGCGACGACGAGCCGGTCGTCGTCGAGGCCATGACCTCCTGGGGCTATGTGGGCGCCGGCATGCGGTTGTCCTTCGAGTTGTTGGGGCCCGAGTACTCGATGAGCGCGAACTCGTTGAGCGGCGACGCGACCGTGTTCTTCTCGCGGAACCTGGAACAGGCGAGCGGCGAGGACATGGTGGAGAAGCAGAACGCCGAGCAGGGCCTGATGCCGGTGATCGCCGACGAGCCCGCCGCGTACGGCTACACGGCGGAGAACACCCACATCTCCGGGATGTTCGCCCGCGGCGAGCAACCGCTCGAATCGCTGGACAGCGGGGTCGAGGTGACCGAGTTGCTGATGGCCGCCTACTACGCGGCGGAGACGCAGACCGTGGTGCGGTTCCCGGTGGATCTCGGTGACTACGTGCCGGCGGTCGCGCGGCGCGCCTGGCGCCCCCGGTCGAAGTCGGGCACGCCGTCGGGAACGGAGGCGGGCGCGTGAGCGCGGCCCCGATGTACGGATACGGGTACGAGGAGGGACGGCGGGCCGAGGTCGCGGCGCTGCGCGAGGTGGTGGCCGCGATGCCGGGCCGGACCCACCTGTGGCCGCCGGGTCGGCCGCGGGTGTTGCTCGCGGGCATCGGCGCCAGCCACGCGGCGTTGGCCTCCCCGCTGTACGCGTTGCGCGCGGCCGGTCTGGACGTGGCCCGGACGGACTGTTCGGACCACCCCGTCGCGATCGGCGACGTGGAACTGGTGGTCGCGTTGTCGCAGAGCGGGCGCAGTCGGGAGACGGCGGATCTGGTGACCCGATTCCGTGCGGCGGGCGTGGACACGTTGGCGGTGACCAACGCCGAGACCGGTCCACTGCGCGAGGCGGCGGGTGCGGCGCTGACCCTCGGCGGTTTCCCCGACAGCCGGGTGTCCACGGTGGGTTTCGTGGTCACGTACGCGGCGCTGGGCATGCTCGCGGACGAGGCGTCGACGGGCCGGGTCGACGACGGCTGGCGGCGGTTGCCCGACCTGATCGAGGAGGCGGTGTCGGCCAACGACGCGGTGCTCGCCGACTTCGCGGCCGGCGCTTTGGCGTCGGGGTCGGTCGACGTGGTGGCCTCCGCGGCGCAGCAGACCACGGCGGAGGCGGTGGCGTTGCTGCTCCGGGAGGGCCCTTTGGTGCCGGCGACGGCGTACGGGACCCGGTCGTACCTGCACGGCCCGATGGACTCGGCCGGCGCCGACACCGCCCATCTGGTGATCGGCGACGCCCGCGAACTCGCGTTGGCCCGCCAGCTCCTGGAGAAACCGACGGCGGTACTCACGGTCACCGACGGCACGGGCGTGGTCCCCCCAGGGGCGGTATCGGTGACCGTCCCGACGGGTTTGACCGGACCCCAGCGTGCCCTCGTCGAGGTGTGCGTGCTCCAAGCCCTGGTGTCCCACACCGCGGCGGCCCGGGGCAACGCGGTCGACGAGATCGCGTTCACCCGCGAGGACACCAAGATCGCCGCACTCGCGGAACTGTGACCGTACGCGGCCGGTCCGCGTGAGGCCCCCGCGACGTGGAACGGGCCGGGCACGAGCACAAGGTGCCCGCGCCCGGCCTCGGTCGCCCCGGCCGCGTGGGCGGCGGCGGGGCATTCGCGGGCTATGCGCGGGTGCGGATGGTGCCGCCCGTGCAGGGGAGGATCTGGCCGGTCAGGGACGGGAGACGGGCGTCGCCGAGGAAGGCGACGGTCTGGGCGACGTCGTGCGGTGTCGGTTCGGCGAACCCGTCCCGGGGTGGGGCCGCGACCGCCACCGCGTTGACCGCGACGCCCACCGGGCCCAGTTCGCGGGCCAGGGTCTTGGTCAGCGCGATCGCCGCCGAACCGACCGTCGCGTCGACGGTGGCGCCCGCCTCCCCCGCCAGACCGCGCGCGTCGAGGACGAACACGATCCGTCCCCCACCCGTGGCGGCGAGGTCCCGCCCCGCCCCCTGGGCCAGGGCGAACAGCGTGGACAGCCGCCGCTCGACGGCGGCCCACCAGGTCGCCGGGTCGGTGTCCGCGAAGTCCGCGGCCGGCCCCGGCTCGGTGGTCCCGATCACGAACAGATCGGGCGCCGGCCCGTCCGCGTCGGCCGCGGGCGACGTCACCCGTCGGCCGCGCGCGCCCAGCACCTGTGTCGCGGCCCGGCCGACCTCGGTCGGCAGGCCGACGAGTACGGCGTGGTTCGAGAACGACCGCATCAGATCACCGTTCCCGCGTTGGGGGACACGACCTGCCCGGTGAGCGCGCCGCGGCCGGACAGCAGGAAGGCCGCGGTGATCGCGATTTCCTCCGGCCGGACGAGTGCGCCGGTGGGCAAAGTGGCCAGGTACGCCGGGTCGCGCCAGATCGTGCCGGCGGCCAGCATCGCGGTGTCGGTGGGGCCGGGGGCAACCGCGTTCACCCGCACCCCGGTCGACGCCAGTTCGGCGGCCAGCGCTCGGGTCAGGCCCAACAGTGCCCCCTTGGCGGTCACGTAGTGGGCGGCGTCCTCGCCACCGGTGATCGCCAGTTCGGAGGCCACCGTGACGATCGCGCCGCCGCCTCGATCCACCATGGTCGGCAGGGTGGCGCGGGTGAGGTTGTGCAGACCGCCGAGATGCACGCCGAGCATCCGCCGGAAGGCCGCGGGCGAGATCTCGGCGAGCGGGATCTCCTCGACGTAGCCCGCGGCGCTCAACACACCTGTGGGAGGCCCGAGTTCGGCGGTGACCCGGGCCACGAAGCGCGTGACGGCCGCCGGATCGGCGACGTCCACCACCGCGTCGAGGTCCGCCTCGCCCCCGGCCCGCAGGTCGCATCCGGCCACCAGCCAACCCTGTCGCCGCAGTTCGCGGACACAGGCCAGGCCGATCCCGGCCGCCGCGCCGCTGACCACGGCCACTTCGGCCGGGGTGTCACAGCCGGTACCCGTGCTCATCGCTCCACTCCCCCGGCCGCGCCGAACTCGGCCCGTACCACGGCGGCGATCGCCTCGGCGGCACCCTCGAAGATCGCCTCGCCGATCGCCGCCGAGCTGCCGTGCGCGGTGCGCAGCACGCCGGAGGGGTCGACCAGGCCCGGCCGTTCCGGCAGCACCGTGTAGGGCGGCGGGGTGATCGCGACCGTCGTCGGGCTGATCGCGTCGGCGTGTACCCGGCCCGGATCCAGGTGCATCATCAGCGACGTCTCGACGATCCCGGCGTGTTCGGCCTCCCAGCCGGGGAAGTCGCCGGCGAAGATCCGGTCCAGCGTGTCCGCGCCGATCACCTCCCACCAGTTCACCATCAACACCCGTACGTCGGCGCCGCGTTCGAGCGCCAGGTCGACTCCCTCGACGGCGGGCGCGGTGTTCTCGAAGTGGCCGTTGACCAGCACGATCCGCCGGTGTCCGTGTCTGGCGTAGTTGACCACCAGGTCGCTCACGAGCGCGCTGTGCGTGGCGGCGCTCAGCGAGACCGTGCCGGGGAACCGCTCGCCGCCGCCGCTGATCGGCCGTGATCGCGACCCGTAGGTGTACCCGGGGGCGACCAGGCCGCCGACGCGGGCGCACACGGCCTCGGCGAAACGCTCGGCGATGTGTGTGTCGGTGTCCACCGGCAGGTGCGGGCCGTGTTGTTCGATCGAGCCGAGCGGCAGGAACAGCACCTCGTGCGCCGCTCGGGCGGCGATCTCGGGGCCGGTGAGGTCGCGCAGCCGGGTCGGGTCGGTCATGGGGTCCTCCGGTGAGGGTCGTGGTGATGCCGGGTGAGGAGGTCGGTGAATCGCCCGCGTGGTTCCCAGCCGAGGGCGGCGCGCGCGCCGTCGGTGCGGACCGCGCCGGCGTGGGGGTCGCGGGTGAAGCGGTCCCGGTCGAGGTCGGCGGGCATCTCGCCCACCTCGCGGGTGTACCAGTCCAACGTCGGGTCCGGGTGGGCGCAGTCCGCCGCGGCGAGCAGGTAGGGCCCGAAGGTGGGCGTGGTGGTTTCCACGGCGGCTCGGAAGGCGCGCGCGACGTCCTCCGCCGTGACGTAGTCGTGCAGCGTGCGCGGGCCGACTCCCGTCGCCGGGTCGACGAAGGTGTGCAGGTTCTCCGGGAAGACCACCGCGCAGGGGCGCAGGCACACCACTTCCAACCCGCCCGCGTCGGCGAAGCCGCGTGCGGTCACCTCGACCATCGCCTTGCTGATGCCGTACGCGTCCACCGGCCGGCTCGGATGTGTGTCGTCCACCGGCAGTCGGGTCGGGGTCCATCCGGCGCGCAGTTCGTGCAGTCCGGTGGCCGCGACGCTGGAGCACACCACGACGCGGGTGACGTCCTGTTCGCGGGCCGCCTGGAGCACGTTCCAGCAGCCGAGGGTGTTGACCCGGACGCAGGCCCGCGGGTCGGTCGCGTGGTCGTAGTCGATCCCAGCGAGGTGGACCACCACGTCGGCGTCGGCGAACGCCGAGGCCAGGGTCGCGGGTTCGAGGATGTCGGTGCGGCGGAAGGCGACATCGGGGCCGTCCTTCCCGGGAGTGAGGTCGGCGTTCAGCACGTCGTGCGCGCCCGCGAGTTCGGTCAGTACGTACCGGCCCACCCGACCGGAACCGCCGGTGACCACGACCCGCTTGCCCTCGGCGCTCATCGGGCCGGCGCCGCGGTCGCGCCCGGACGCTCGGCCTCGGGCGAGTCGTCGTCGAGCCCGCGCCTGCGAACGAGCAGCAGGACCAGACCGCCGGCCATCCACACGACGACCACCGGCAGTGCCCACACGAACGGGCTCTCGGGCAGCGGGTCCAGTGATTCGTACGCCACCAGGATCAGCGCGGCGCTGCCGAGGAACGGAACCAGGGCGTGTTTGAGCCAGGTGAACTCGTGCCGTGCCATGGTCCGGTACATCCGCCACACCGCGACGCTGCCCATCACGTACACCACGGCGAGGGCGAAGGTGAACATCAGCCCGGTGAACGAGTAGACGTTGTACAGCCCGACGGTGCCGATCATCGCGAGCCCCACCACGACGTTGATCACCGTCTGTACCCCGATCGCCGCGGCCGGCGTTTGATGCCGGCTCAGCCGGGCGAGCGGTTCGGGCAGCGCACCGGCTCGGGCCATGCCGTACATGAACCGGGCCGAGGCGTTCATGCACGCGATGGCGCCGCCGATGATCGAGTTGAGCAGCGCCAGCAGGGCCAGAAACCACAGCGGGCCCCAGTACTTGTGCGCGAGGACGAACATCGGGATCTGCTCGGAGTCGACGAAGCCCTGGATGTCGCGAATCCCCCAGCCGGTCAGTTGCCCCCACGTGGTCAGCACGACGAACACGCCCAGGATGACGATCGAGCCGAGCACGGCCTTGGGGATGTTCCGGCGTGGGTTCGCGGTCTCCTCGCCGAGCGAGGCCGCGGCGTCCCAGCCGGTGTAGGTGTAGATGCTGAACACGAAGCCGAGGAAGAAGCCGTTGCCGGTGGGCGCTCCGCTCCCGGTGAGCCAGTTCAGGCTGGTCCCGCCGGCACCGGGCTGGATCAGGCCCCAGACGGAGAGCGCGACCATCACCACGATCTCGAACACGCCCAGCGCCACGGTCACGCCCACGGCCAGTTCGACGCCTCGGTAGGCCAGTGCGGCGACCGCCACCAGGAGCAGCATCATCGGCGCCCACCACGGCACGTCCCAGCCGTATTCGCTCAGCAGCACCCGGTGCGTCGTCGAGCCGAACAATCCGCACAACATCGCGGTGGCGACCGGGTAGAACAGCAGGTACGCCCACGCGGCGAGGAATCCCCAGCGCGGGCCGAGCAGTCGGCTGACGAAGCTGTGGTAGGTGCCCGCGGAGGTCATGTGTCGGGCGAGTTGGGCCAGCGAGTAGCCGAGCAGGTAGGACACCACGGCGGCGAGCAGCACCACCAGCGGGCTCGCCACGCCGGCGGTGCCGGCCAGGAACGGCACGGTGAAGGCGACCGTGATGGCCGGGGACATCGTGGTCACCGACTGCATGAGGGCGCCGGAGAGCCCGATGGCGTTCGCCTTCAGGCCGGGCGCGGGCGGCTGTCCCGCCGGGACTCGGTCGTCGGTTCTCATCGTCGTGCTCCTCGCGTGGCCGGGGTGGGGTCGGTGTGGGGCAGGGCGGGTGTCGGGCCCGGCGGCGTGCTCATGCGCCGTCGGTCCGTTCCGCGTGGGTGGGCTCGAACATCCGCAGCAGGGCCGGCAGGACGACCACCCGGGGGCCGGGGGCGGCCAGGGCCGCGGCGAGATCGCGCCTCAGCGTGGCGGGTGTGGTGAGCGTGGCCGGAACGCCGAAGGATTCGGCGAGCCGAACGAAGTCGGGGCGGGCCAGTTCGGTTCCGGTCGTCTCGCCGAAGGTGCCCGTCATGTATTCGCGCAGGATTCCGTAGCCGCCGTCGTCGACGATCAGCCACGTGACGTTCAGGTTCTCCTGGCGGGCGGTGGCCAGTTCGGCGATCGAGTACATCGCGCCGCCGTCCCCGGAAACCGCGAGCACCGGACGCGCCGGGTCGGCGGTCGCCGCGCCGAGCGCGGCCGGGTAGCCGTAGCCGAGTCCGCCGGCGCCCTGCGCCGAGTGCATCGCGCCGGGCCGTCGGGCGTCCCAGGCGGACCATGCCCAGTAGCCGAGGATGGTCATGTCGAAGAAGACCGGCGAGTCGTCGGGCAGCGCGGCCCGTACCGCGGCGAGCACGGCCTGTTCGAGATCGAGCCCCTGGTCCGCGATCCGCGCGGCCACCCGCTCGCGCAGGGTACGGGCGATCGCCGCGCCCGTGCCGGGCGATCGCGGCGAGACCGAATCGCCGAGCACGGCCAGCGCGGCACGCGCGTCGGCGTGGATGCCGAACGCGGGATGGACGGACTCCAGCTTGCGCGGGTCGGCTTCGATCTGGACGATCCGGCCTCGTGGGGCGAGCGTGTGGTAGTTGGTGGAGAGTTCGCCCAGTCCGGAGCCGACCACGAGCAACACGTCGGCGTCGTCCAGGAGTTCGGTGGTGTGCCGATCCTCCAACCAGGACTGGAGCGAGAGCGGGTGGGTCCAGGGAAAGGCGCCCTTGGCGCCGAACGTGCAGGCCACCGGCGCGTCCAGGATGCGCGCCAGGCGCAACAGTTCCGCGCTCGCGCCGGCGCGGATCACCCCGCCGCCGGCCAGGATCACCGGCCGTTCGGCGGCGACCAGCAACGCCGCCGCCTCGGCGAGCAGTTCGGGGCGGGCGAGCGGCACTCGAGGGCGTACCCGAAGCCCGGTCACCCGGGGCACCTCGGTGCCGGCGAGCAGTATGTCCTGGGGGATCTCCATCCACACCGGACCGTACGGCGGGGTGAGCGCGGACTCCCACGCCGCCGCGAGCGCGGAGGGGATCTGCGAGGCCGCGCCGACCAGGTGCACGGACTTGACCACGTCGCGGAAGCTGGCCTGTTGGTCCACCAGTTCGTGCAGGTGGCCGCGTCGGCGTCCGCCGAGGCCCGACGAGGGGATCTGGCTGGAGATGGCCAGGACCGGCACCGAGGCGGCGGCCGATTCCTGGAGCGCCGGGAGCGCGGTGAGCGCGCCGGGGCCGGTGGACAGCAGCAGCGGAGCCACGGTGCTGGCGCTGCGCGCGTAGCCGTCGGCGGCGAAACCCGCGTTGTTCTCCACGCGCAGTCCCGTGTAACGCAGCGGCGAGCGACGCAGCGCGTCGAACAGGCCGAGCGCGTGTTGACCGGGCACGCCGAAGACCCGGTCGGCACCGAGGTTGACGAGCGATTCGACGACCAGGTCGCCGCCGTTGCGGGTCGCGGGCGCCTCGGGTTCGTGGTGCGGCTTCATGCCCGTTCACCGGCGATCCGTCGCGCCGTCGGGGTGGTCGGTGCGTGGGCGGTGCCCGCGCCGGTTGGCACCACGATGTCGGTGGTCGGGACTTCGTCCGTAGGGGGCAGGCGGGCGAAGGTGTCGGGGCCCGCGTGGCGCGGGATGCGGGAGGAGTCGACGGGGCCGCGGGCGGCGGTGGAAGTCATGGCGGAGGACCTCGCAAGGACGGCAGGAATCGCCTGCGGAAGGGGAATGTGGGGGCGCCGGGGAAAGCGCGGACGCCGTCCGGAACCGAGACCGGGGCCGAGGCCCGAAGCGGCGGGTCGGCGGTGGTTGTCGTACCGGGGGCGGCGCGGCGACCGCTCGCCTTGTGGGTATGAACCTACGTCCGGGCGACAACACCGGAGAAGTGGCTTTTCTATCCATTATGATCAGCCGAAATAGATGAATCATCCCGAGCGGAAGGTGTCGCCATGCCGTCGGTCGACACGCCTCGTCCGGCCGGGCCGAACGAGGACGGACTCGGGCTCGACCTCACCGTCGACCCGAGCGTTCCCGGTGTCCCGCTGAGCGTGCTGCTCGCCGACCCGACGCTGGGGCTGCGACAGATCGCCGGCCCGCGCGAGGACCGGCCGATCTCCTCGACCGGCGTCACCGAATTGGAGGATCCGACGCCGTATCTGATCGGTGGGGAGCTCCTGCTCACCGCCGGGGTACCGCTGCCCAAGACGCCCGAGGGCATCGACGCGTACGCGGGTCGGATCGCGCGGGCGGGCGCCGGCGCCTTGGGTTTCGGCCTGGTGCCGGTGTACGACGACGTGCCGACGGCGCTGATCGAGGCCTGCGATCGGCACGAGCTGCCTCTGTTGCGGGTTCCCGACGGCACTCCGTTCGTCGCGGTCAGCCGGGCCGCGCACGCCGCGATGACCGAGTCGCGCTATCGGGACCTGCGCCGGGTCAGCCGGGCACAGGGCGCGTTGGTCACGGCCGCGGTCCGCGCCGACGCGCTGCGGTCCGTACTCGATCGGCTCTCGGTGCAGCTCGACGCGTGGACCGTGCTGCTCGATCCGGCCGGCAACGAACTGGTGGCCGCGGGCGTGCGGCCGGATCCGGAGGCGGCGGAGCGGCTGCGCGCGTTGATGGCGCGTACGATCGCGCCGTCGGGCCACGGCGCGGCCGGTCGGGATCGGGTCGCGCCCTCGACGGCCGCGGACCACGTCGGCGGGCTGCATCTGACCGTGCACGCGTTGCCGGGCGGGGACACCGGCGGGGTGCCGCCGGCGATCGGGGTGGTCTCGGGCACCGCCCCGACGGCGGTACAACACTCGGTGACCGCGGTGGCGGCCGTGCTGTTGTCCCTACTGACCAGCCCGCGGCACGCCCTCGGCGGCGACAGCCGCAGCTCGGCCGCGCTGGTGCGGCTGATGCTCGGTGGGTCGCCGCAGGAGGTGGCATCGCTGCTGATGCCGTCGACACCGGGTGCCGGTTGGGTGGTGGTCCGTGGTCGGCTCGGCCGACAGCGACCGGGCCCGGGGGCCGACTCGGGCGACTACCCGGTGCAACTGGCCGCGTTGGGTACCGCGTTGGCCACGCCATACCTGGATCTGCGCGAGCGCGACGTGTACGCGCTCGTGCCCACCGCGCCCGGCTCGCCGGCCCCGGATCCCGCGGCGGCGAATCGGCTCGGGTGGACGCTCGGCTTCAGCGCGCCGTCCGCCACGGTCGACCTCGCGGTGGCCGCCAATCAGGCGGAGCGCGCGTTGCGGCACGCGCTCGCGGCGGGGATTCCGAACCGGCGGCATCGGGACCAGGATACGAGCATGCACTCGCTCGTTTCCGCGGCCGACGCGGGGGCTCTGGCACGCGCCCGATTCGCGGCGCTGGTCGATGCGCCCTCGCCCGGTTACGAGATGCTGCTGGAAACCCTGCGCACCTGGCTCGCCCATCACGGGAGTTGGGACCGCGCCGCGGCCGCACTCGACCTGCACCGCAACACCGTGCGCCAGCGCATCGCCAAAATCGGTGACCTGCTGGACCTGGACCTGCACGATCCGGACGTTCGGATGGAACTGTGGTTCGCCCTGCGCTGGTTGCCGGGCGAACGGCCGAGCACCGGGCGGGCGGAATCCGTCCCCGAGTAGGGCCCCTACGGCAAGGCCGACGCCGTCGTACCTGCCACGGGTGCTTGGCGGCCTTCTCGAAGGTCTGTACGGCGGTGGTCACGTCACAGTCGCTCTTGTCCGTCGGCGAGTGTCGGATGCCAGGGCGGACTCGTCGCGCCGTTTGGGCAAGTAGGCGTCTTCGCATTCCAGTTGGGATGGAAGTCTTCCTTGTCGAAGCCCGGATGCGTTCGGGAGGTGGGGGCAGCCGCACCGGTCGGCCCATCCTCCGAGGCCGACCGGGCGGGTCACGGGCGGACTCCGGTCGATACGACACCGGCGTCCGCCCGCGACCTGCGGTGGCGCGACCCGTGGTGGGCAACGGCGCACCAAGGGGACGGCGTCGCGTCGTTGTGATGGTTACGCGAGAGGTCAGCGGTGGGTGATCCACCACACGAGCCACGTTCCGGCGGTGGTGCCGACGCCGGTGGCCAGGCCCCGGGCGGCGCTCGTGACGAGAACTCGGCCGGCACGGGCCAGACGAGCGCGGGCCGTGCGGCCGGGAGCGGGGGTGGGGGCGGCGGCTTGGTCGTCGTTCATGGTGGTCTCCCCGAGTGGGTGCGAACCCCGGGCGGGTTCGTCTCGCCTCATCGGGCGCCGGCGGAGGTTTTTCCGGCGACCGCTCCCGGGCCGGTCGTGTGTCTTTAGGCTGCTGGGTCCGGGGGCGCGGGTTTTCCGGTGGGGGTTCGGTCCGGATCCGGACCGGACGGGTCGAGAGGGTCGAGGTCCGGGGTCGTGGCGGGAGATGCGGGCGGCAGGGCGGCGGAACTGGCCTATTCGCTGCGGGAGCTGTGGGAACGGGCCGGATCACCCACGTACGCGAAACTTGTCCGTCAGGGTGCCGGGCAACAACCGGCGGTGGTGTTGAACCCCGGTGTGCTCAGCGACTGGCTCAACGGGCGCGGTGTGCCCGCCGATCCGCGCCGGTTCGCGTTCCTGGTGACCTGGCTCGGGCACGAGGCCACCCGCCGGGATCACGCCTATGTACCGACGCCCGTCGCGGTGTGGGAACGCCTGCGCGGCGAGGCCGAGCGTGAACGTCGTCCCGCCGGACGCCCCCACGTGCCCAGGGCGGAGGCGGCCCCGAGGGATGGGGAGCGCCTGGTCGGGAGGCCGGTGCGGGAGTTCACGGACCCGTTCGCCCTGGAGGTGCACCGTGCGATCGATGCCCCCGAACACGAGCGGGCCGGGCTGCCGGTGCTGCCGGTGTACGTCCCGCGCGCCCACGATCGCGAGCTGCGTGCGGCGGTGGAGCGTGCGTCGGGCGGGGAGAGCACGATGGTCACGTTGGTGGGCGGGTCCTCCACCGGCAAGACCCGCGCCTGCTGGGAAGCCCTCCAAGGCGTGCCGGACGGGTGGCGGTTGTGGCACCCCATCGCCCCCGGACGACCCGAAGCCGCCCTGGCCGAGTTGTCCGCGGTGGGGCCGCACACGGTCGTGTGGCTCAACGAGGCCCAGTTCTACCTGGAACCGGCCGGCATCGGCGAGCGCGTCGCGGCGGAGTTGCGCGAGTTGCTGCGCGATCGCGCCCGGGGACCGGTGCTCGTGCTGGCGACGCTGTGGCCGGACCCGTACTGGAACACCCTCACCGGTCAGCCCTCAGCCGACCATCCGGATCCGCACGCGCAGGCACGGGCGCTGCTCACCGGCACCGATCTGCGCGTACCCGAGACGTTCACCGGTACCGACCTGGAGACCCTGCGCACCACAGCGGACGAGGACCCGCGATTGGCACACGCCCTCGCCCGTGGGGACGACGGGCGCGTGGCCCAGTTCCTGGCGGGCGCCCTCGCACTGCTCAAACGCCTCGACCTCGCCCCGGCCCACGCACGGGCGGTACTCGAAGCCGCCATGGACGCCCGCCGCCTCGGCCACGGACCCGTCCTGCGACAGGCGTTCCTCGAGGACGCAGCCGACGCGTACCTCACCGACGACGAGTCCGACGCGCTGGCCGACGACTGGTTCGAACAGGCCCTCGCCTACACCACAGAACGCGTCCACGGCGCGGTCGCACCCCTGACCCGCATCCGACCACGACGACGCACCCGCAACCCGGCCTCGAATGACGGACCGACCTATCGCCTCGCCGACTACCTCGAACAACACGCCCGCAGCACCCGTAACACCTTGTGTCCCGGCGCTTCGTTCTGGACCGCCGCCCACGACCACGCCCACACCTTCGTCGACACCTTCAACCTCGCCCACGCCGCGCGCGAGAGGCTGCGGCTGCGCCATGCCGAACACCTCTACGCGAGGGCTGCGGAGCTCGGAGCTCCGCGCGCTCCCGCCGCCTCGACCGGCTCGCGGGACGGGAGCGATGGTGCGGCTCGCGGCGCCGGCAACGCCATTTCCCTGTTGTGGTTGGCCGAGTTGCGAGAGCAAGCGGGAGATCACGAGGCCGCGGAACGGGTATGCCGCGCGGCCGTCGACGCCGGGAACACGCGCGCGTTCACCCGGTTGGGCGACATGCGGGAGCACGCGGGAGACCATGACGGCGCCGAACGCGCCTACCGCATGGCCGTCGACGCCGGAAACCACGACGCGTTGACCCGGCTGGTCGAACTGCGGGTGCGTACGGGACACCACGACACCGGACTCCTCACCCGCGAGGCGATCGACGCAGGTGATGCCCACGCACTGACCCTGCTTGCCGACTGGCACGCGCGGACGGGACGGGGTGCCGACGCGGAACGCCTGTATCGCCACGCCGCCCTCGCCGGGAGTACCGACGCGTTGATGCGATCGGCCTGGATGCACGAGAGAGCCGGACGGCGAGACGACGCCGAACGCCTCTACGGCGAGGCAGCCGACGCCGGCGAGCCCGGTGCGCAGCGACGGCTGGTCGAGCTGCGCCACCAGACCGGGGACAGCAGCGGCGTCGAACGCTTGGCTCGCAAGGCCGCCTCCGCCGGAAATCCCGATATTCTGGCCCGTCTTGCCGGGATGCGGGAACGGGCGGGGGATCATGCCCACGCCGAACGCCTGTATCACGAAGCCGCCGACGCCGGGAGCGCGGACGCCCTCGGATGGCTGGCCGAGGCGGCCGAGGACGCGGGCGACCACGACGGAGCCGAACTCTGGTACATCCGGGCCGCGGACGCCGGATCCCGCCACGCCATGACGCGCATGGCGTGGCGGCGAATCCGAGCGGGTGACGGCGCCGGCGCCGAACGTGCGGCCCGCCGGGCCGCCGGCGCCAAAAACACCTACCCGCTGAAGCGGCTTGCCGAGTTGCGGGAAAATGCCGGGGACCACGACGCGGCCGAACGCCTGTGCCGGGAGGCCATCGACGCGGGAGACCCACACGCCCTGATGTGGCTGGCCGACGCGCGTGACAAGGCCGGACAGCACGACGCGGCACAACGCATGTACCGCCGGGCCGCCGACGCCGGGAACACGCGCGCGTCGACATCGTTGGCCCTCTCCCTGGAACGGACCGGAGACCACGAAGGAGCCGAACGCGTCGCCCGCGACGTCGCCGACGCGACGCAGAACCTCTACACCCTCGCGCGGTTGGCCAAGACGCGTGCGGACAAGCGGGACGCCGCCGGCGCCGAGCGCCTGTTGCGGCGGGCCGTCGACGCCGGGTACACCCCGGCACTGCCGCTGTTGGCGGAGCTGCGCGAAAAGGCGGGCGACCTCGACCACGCCGAACGCCTCTACCGCGAGGCCGTCGACGCCGGATACGCCCCGGCGCTGCCGCTAATGGCCGAGTTGCGGGAGAGAACCGGAGACCTCGACGGCGCCGAACGCCTCTACCGCGAAGCCGTCGGCGCCGAACCCGCCCACGCCCTGGGACAACTGGCCGAACTGCGGAGCAGGGCGGGCGATCACGTCGGGGCCGAACGTGTCGCCCTCGAGGCCGCCGATGCCGGGAACACCTCGCCCATGGTCCGGCTGGCCGAGGCGGCCGAGAACGCGGGAGAACACGCGCGGGCCCGAAGGTGGCGGGCATGGCTGCGACACGGCCTCGACGCCGACGACCCACCGCCCGTCGACACATGACGATGCGGACGCGCGCACGCGGGGGCTCGGCGACGGGACGGAGCGTGGGCGTCGAAGGAGAACACGAACCACCACTGGGTCCTCCCACACCTTTCTCGCCCGGCTCACCCGGTTCTTCGCACGGCGGTACCGACGAGGCGGCAGTGACTCCGGCGGCCGGGCGGGCCGCGGCGGAGGCGTCCGACGAGCGGTGGATCGTGGCCGGCCCGGCCGTCGGAGCAGCCTTGGGGTTGTGCGGGATGGATGCCCGGCGCCATCGGCCCCACAACAACCGGTTCTCGCGGGTCGCTTCGGCATGGACAGGGACCGTCGAGAGTGTGGAGGTGCGACCGGTCCTCGAAGCTTGCGGATTCCCGAACGCCGCCCGGCGTGCTGTCGTACGGTTTTCGTGTCGTGCCGTGCAGCCGCGTCCGTCGGGGGGATCCGTGCGTCGTCGCCGTGTGTCGTTCGTCGCGTTCGGCCTTGCCATGATCGTCTGTGGTTGTTCGGGAGGCGGGGGCGACTCCGCCGCTCGTACGCCGACCGATCGGGTATTCGCGTCGGCCGATCCGACCCCCGGGAGTGCCGGAGCGGACGGTGGGGATCCGGGCCTCGCGTCGGCTCCCGTCCTGCCGAGTGCCGGTCGGCTCGTCCGCACCTTCACCGACGAGTCGGGCGCGCGGTTGGACGGACCGCTGGCCTTCAGCCCGGACGGTGGACACATAGCCGGTCCCGGTCAGGGCGCCGACGCCTTCGTCTGGAACAACACGTCCGGCGCCGCGACCAAACTGACGGACGCGATCTTCCCCGGGCGTCCCGTCTCTTCGCTGTCATATACGCGCGACGGCGGGGAGTTGGTGACGACGGGATATCAGGACCGCGCCTGGGATCCGACCACCGGCGCGCTGATATCGAACGGATTCCCGCCACCGACGGCCGCCCAGAACGTCGGAGGGAACCCCGACAGGGGCCTCGGATTCGGCCGCGACGGCACGACGTTCTACGTGTACACGGGGGTGTCCGCACCCACCGTCGCCGTAGGCACGTACACGCTGTCCGGCACCGCGCTGACCGCGGGCGCGTCGCATCACCTGGCGTCGGCGCTCGATACGGCGGCCTACCCGCCCGTCGTCAGCCCGGACGGCCTATCGGTCGTCGGCGCCACCGCCACCGCCACCGGGCACGCCCCCTACCTGATCGACCTCGCCTCGGGCAACGCCACCCCGATCGCACTGCGACCCGCCGACACGAGCCCGGGTGCCGATACCACGGCGGTCGGATACAGCCCGGACGGCAGCCTCCTCGCCGTGGCCCGGTTGCAGTCCGGCGGGGAGGCGGTGACCCTGTACGACACGACGACCTGGACGAAGACCGTGTCGTTCCGCGGAAACGCGTTCGCCTTCAGCCCCGACGGCACAACGATCGCCGTCGGAAGCAACGACACCGGCCCCGGAGTGCAGCTGTACACCGTCGCCGACGGCAAACGCATCGGAACCCTCTCGACCGCGAGCGAACTCGCCCATTCCCCGGGGCCTCTGGCCTTCAGCCCGAACGGCCGCGAACTCGCCGCCGCAGAAGGCCTGGCGGGGATCGAACTGTGGAGCCTACGACCGTAGTTGAACCCCGCGCCCACTGACCGGCCCGGCCACCGCGCCCAACGGACGCCACCGCATCCAACCGCCGGAGTCACCAACCCCACGACCCCTCACCGTCGCAGCACCAGCCGACGCGGCCCGGGCCGTCGGCAACACCCGGCAACCACACCGAGCCGCGAAGTCGTGCGGTGACGCGTCGGGAAGGCAGCGATTCTCGCCGAGCAGCGCGCCACCGGACGCTCCATCGGCGTTGGGCGACGCCGTTTCCGCAGTCGCGGGTGATGGCTTCATCAGCCCGAGAATTCCACGAGGAGCGTCGTCGTGATCGACCGGACACGCGGACGCGGAACATGCGCTCGGGAGCGGAATGGACGTGCCCGTGGAGTGGGTGGACGCACGCGAACGGCTGCCGGCGGACGGCATGCCGGTAGCGGCGGCGGCAACCGGCCGCTATCCGACCCACCCGAGCGACGAGGAGTCCGGTCAGGACTTCCGGCTGGTGCTGCCCATGCGTTTCGCTGCCCGTTACGTCGACGAGGACGGTGCCGAGCACCGCGACTGCTTGATCGACTCCGACCGGGTCATTCGGCTGCCGTACGGCCGACCCTGCGCCGAACCTGTCACCCACTGGGCCGCATTACCGACGCTGCCCGGCACGAGCGTGCACTCCGTGGTGGGCGACGGCGTACGCTCGGCTCGGCAACACGTCCTGGGGTAGGGCTTGTTCTTGCGCTTGGTCGGGTCTTCGGGGGAATTTCCCTGACCCCGACCGGCTGCTCGATCGGTACCGGACACGGATCCGGGGTCGGAGGCGCGCTGTCGAGCGTGCGAGGCCGTGGACCCGGCGCTCAGGCCCGGCGCCCGCGCCGCGGGAACGGGGGTCGCCGGGTCGTGAGGGGCGGCGATCAGGCGGTCGGGAACGATCAGGTGGTCAGGAAATCGAGGACCAGGGGGGCGACCAGGCCCGGTGCCTCCAGGATGGGGCTGTGGCCCTGCTTGTAGCGGAGCAGGCGGGCGTCGGGGATGCCTTCGAAGAGTTCGTCCGACCAGGCGGGCGGGCGGCCGAGATCCTCGGTGCCCGACACGATGAGCGTCGGTGCCTGGATCGACGGCAGGAGTTCGAGGCATCCCTCCCGTTCGAAGACGCCGCGCACCGCGTGTACCAGCCCCGGCGACAGTTCGGCGATGCGGCCTCGCCACATCTCGTGGATGTCGCGACGGCTCTCGTCGGCGAGCGTGCCGGCACCGAACATGATCGTCATCACGATGTCGACGATCTCCCGGGTGAATCCCTCCCGCTCGATCCGGTCGGGCAGGTCGGCGAACTCCCCCAGGTCCTCCCGGGTCTGCGCACGCGCCGACGAACCGAGCAGGACCAGCTTCTCGACCGCCGCGGGGCGCCGTGCGGCGATACGGACGGCCACGTCGCCGCCCATCGACTGCCCGACGAGCGAGTAGCGTTCCAACCCCGCCGCGTCGATGGCGGCGAGGACGTCTTCCGTCACGTCCTCCATCGTCACCGTCCGGGACACTTCGCCGACCCGGGACACCTGCCCGAGCAGTTCCGGAGCGAGGACCCGGATTCGGCCGTCACCGGCGGCGGCCAAGCCGTCGAACATCCGAGGGTCGAGAAAGAGCGAGTGCAGACAGACGACGGGGGCCGAAATCGGTGAATTCATCATGGAACACCCTTTTCTTTCGAAGGCGTTGCAGCCGTCGCCGGACAATCGCCGCGCCCTGAATGGCGCGTCGGTATCCATGGTCGATCGACCATGGCGAGGAACATGAAAGGTGAACGTACGGCGGGAATTTGCTTTCAGCGCACGCCGGCGGCACCCAGGAACGCGGTCATCGCCGCGGCGGTGGTCGTCACACACTCGACATAACGCTGCCGGTGCCTGTCCATACGCGTGGTGGGCACGACGATTCCCACGGCGCCGTACACGTCGTGGCGGGCGTCGAAGACCGGCGCGCCAACGCTGGAGATACCGATGTCGGAGTCCTGTTCGTCCAGGGACCAGCCGCGCTCGCGCGTGGTCTCCAGATCGCGTGCGAGTTTGTCGAGCAGGGAGCCGGCTTCGGCTTCGGAACGGCCGTCGACGATGTTCCCCAGCAGCGCGGTGCGGCGGTCCTCGTCGAGATGGGCCAGCACCGCCTTCCCCGACGAGCGCAGGTGTTCGTTGCCGGATTGACCGACGAACAATCCGCTGACCCGCAGCGGCTGCGAACCCTCGGCGAGGATCCTGAGGATCACCCGATTTCCCTCGAGCGCCGAGAAATACGAGGTCTCGGCGGTTTGTGCCGCCAGCCGATCGACCGACTTCCGCAGATTGTCGTCGACGTCGAATCGCTGCTGATACGAACGGAACAGGGCCCCCACGCCGTCCCCCAGCGTGAGCGTCAGGTTTTCGTGGCGCGCGATGTATCCGCGAGCGACGAGTGTGCGCAGGAGGTGGTAGCAGGTGGTGATGTTCAGTCCCAGCGCCTCCGACACCTGCTGGACCGTCGGCGGTTCGGGAGCCTCGGCGACGTATTCCAGAAAGGTGAGTGCACGATCGACCGTCTGGAGGGTGGGTTGCTTCGGCGTCCTCGCAGCGGGATTCACGGTCGGAAAGTATCACAGGCGATCACGGTCTCAGGCCCGCGCCGATGGGCGGTTCAGCCGGTCCGCGCGGGCGTCCCAGGCCCGCACCGGAGCGTAGGAGTCGGGGTCCACGATCACGTCGAGCACGGTGGTGGTGCCCGATTCCAGGGCCGTGCGCAGCTCCTCCTCCAACTGTTCGGGGTCTTTGACGGTGATGCCCCGGGCGCCGCTCGCCTCGGCCACGGCCGCGTGATCGACGGGCGCGAATTCGATCGCCGTGGTCGTGGTGCCGAAGAAGTGGTTCTCGGCGTGCCGCTGATATCCGAGAATCGAATTGTCGAGGATCACCACGACCACCGGAAGGTCTTCCCGCACGGCCGTCTCGAGTTCCGACCACACGTGGGCGAAGCCGCCGTCACCGACGATGGCGATCACCCGTGACGCCGGTGCGGCCTCCTTCGCGCCCAGTGCCAGCGGCAGCCCCCAGCCGAGGCCGGCCATCCCCCGGGGGACGAGGAAGCATTGCCCCGCCTTGCGGGCGGTCAGGTATCCGGTGGCCCAGATCGACGCGTAACTGGCATCGGCCACCACGATGTCGTCGGGTCCGATGAGCCGGTCGATGGTCCCGAGCACCCGCTCGGGTGCGATCGGCGTGTCGGTGCGGGACACGAGGGAGTCCCTGCGCGTGTGGTGCGCCCGCCGCCCGGCCGCGATCGTGGCGATCAGGTCGGCCGAGGCCGATGTACGCCGGCCCAGGTCCAGGCGCTCGAGTTCCTCGACCAGATCGCTGAGCGCCGCACGCGCGTCGCCCAGCAGGCGCAGTGCCTCGTAGTTGCGTCCGATCTCGCCGGGATCGACGTCGATGTGGATGTAGCGCGCCGTGGGCGAGGTGAGGGTCCACGCGTCGGTGCCGTTCTCGTTCGTGCGCGTACCGACGAGCAGGACGACGTCCGCTTCCGCGATCAACGGCAGATGGAAGTGCGCCGGTCCGTTGCGGCCGGTGATGTTGGCCGCGACGCCGAGGGACAGCGGCGCCGTCTCGTCGACCGCGCCCTTGCCCATGTTCGTGGTCGCCACCGGCAGCCGCGCCAGTTCCTGGAGGGCGACCAGTTCCGCCACGGCGCCCGACACGTGCACGCCCCCGCCGGCGATGACGACGGGCGAGCGGGCCGAGGCGAGCCATCGGGCCGCCTCGCGGACGGCCGAGGCCGCCGGGCGCGGCCGATCCAGCGGAAAGGTGCCGAGCGTCGCCGATCGCGGGAACCGGCTCGCCTCGGCGGGGAGGTCGAGCACGTCCCTCGGCAACAGAAGTACCACCGGTCCGGGACGTCCCCCGGTGGCGGCCGTGATCGCGAGGTCGACGTAATCCTCGGCGCGACCCGGGTCGTCCACGCGCCGCGTCCACTTGGAGACGCCGGCGAACAGGGCGGTGTGGTCCAGTTCCTGGAAGGCGTTGCGATCGCGAGCGGCCGAGGGCACCTCCTGGACGAGAACGAGCATCGGGACGGACGCCTTGAGCGCCTCCGCCATGGGCGCGACCAGGAGCGTGGCCGCGGGACCGTTCTGCGCCGCGACCACGCCGATCCGGCGGGAGATGCGGGAGTAGCCGTCGGCCATCACACCCGCGGCGTTCTCCGTGCGGTACAGGATCTGACGGATGCCGATCCGCTCCGCCGCCAGCAGCAGTGCCGTCGGGTTGCTCTGCCCGTAGATGGTCGAGACCCCGTGTCTGGCGAGGGCCCCGGCGATGACATCGGCCACGGAACGTCCCATGGCTCCTCCGTTTCACTATCTGAAGCTCATTTCAGATGGTGAACCTAAGCCCTGTCGGAGACCCAGGCAAGACCCTCGCCACCATCGATTTCATTTATTGACATCGACTTCACTATCTGACATGGTCCTGGGCCTCGTCACTTCACGGACAAGGCGGACACTCGATGACGTCGATTCCCACGGCACGAGGCGCGATCGACAGCGCCGACCTCGGCCGCACCCTCGTACACGAGCACGTCTTCGTGCTCGGCGAGGAGCACCGGCTCAACTACCGACCCGACTGGGACGAGGCGCGAATGCTCGATCAGGCGGTCTCCGACCTGACCGACCTGAAATCCCGTGGCATCGACACGATCCTCGACCCGACCGTCCTGGGGCTGGGACGCTACATACCGCGCATCCGGGAGATCGCCCGTCGAGTCGAGCTCGACATCGTGGTGGCCACGGGGCTGTACACCTTCAACGACATCCCCATGCAGTTCCACTACCGGGGTCCCGGGCTGTTGTTCGACGAACCCGAGCCGCTCACCGAGCTGTTCGTCTCCGACCTCACCGAAGGCATCGCCGACACCGGAGTGCGCGCGGCCTTCCTGAAGTGCGCGATCGATCAACCGGGGCTGACCCCCGGCGTCGAGCGCGCCATGCGCGCGGTCGCGCGCGCCGCCAGGGAAACCGGCGCCCCGATCACCGTGCACACCAACGCCGCCGAGCAGACCGGCACGATCGCGCAGCGAGTGTTGCGCGAGGAGGGAGTGGACCTGACGAAGGTGATCATCGGCCACGCCGGGGACACCGCCGACCTGGACTACCTCACGCGCCTCGCGGACGAGGGATCACTGCTGGGCCTGGACCGGTTCGGCCTGAACGGCTTCCTGTCCTTCGACGAACGTGTCGGCACCGTCGTCGCACTGATCGAGCGCGGCTACCTCGACCACATCGTGATCTCGCACGACGCGTCGTGTTTCATCGACTTCTGGGACGCGGACGCCAAGAACACGCTGCTGCCACAGTGGAATTACCGGCACATCAGCGACGACGTGATCCCCGAGCTGCGCCGTCGCGGCGTCACCGACAGGCAACTCGAGGCGATCCTGGTCGACAATCCGCGTCGCTACTTCGAGTAGGGGATCGAATCCCCATGGCGACCGGTGAAAAGGACGGAGCACAGGCCATGATCCCGACCGCGATTCCGGTTCCGCGGCTCGCCGGGGCGACCCGACTCCTGCAGATCTGCTTCGTCGTCGACGATCTGCCCACGGCCATGGTCGATTTCGGCACATGCCTCGGCGCGGGACCATGGTTCCTCGGGCCGGAGCCGACGGACGCCCCCGACGGCACGGTCCACCGGGGCGTCCCGACCCCTCTGGGCGCTCGCATCGCGCTGGGTTACGCCGACGGGCTGATGATCGAACTCGTCGAACCCCTGCCGGGATCGACGACCGTCTTCTCGGAGGCACTCGCCGAACGCGGCCCCGGACTGCACCACTTCGGCTTCGGCACCACCGACTTCGACGCCACCGTCCGGGACCTGATCGATCGAGGTCGTCCCCCGGTCTTCCACAGCGTCACGCCTCGCGGTGCCCGCATCGTCATGGTCGAGGACGTGATCGGCCACGGCGCGTTCGAGGAGTACATCGAACTCACGCCGGAGGGCGAGGCGTTCTACGCGACCATGCGAGCGGCGGCGGCCCGCGAGGGCGAGTAGCCACGCCCCGACGACCCGAAGCCCCGAGGCCCGGGGAGGGCTCGGGGCTTCCGGGTTCGCCCGGCCACGCAGCGGGGACGGCTTCCGGGTCGGCCCTCGGGTCCGGCGTGGCGGGCGGCGCGCCGGGACGGGCTCCACGGGCGCGGCGGCGTGTTCGCGCCGAGGCGACGGAACAACAGTCCCCGGGCCGAGGACCGGGCACCCACCAACGCCCTCGAGGTGGCCTCGTCCCCAGTCGATCTTCGGCGCACCGTTCGCACACATGGCGGCGTCCATCGGGGAGCCGGCGGGCATCGCCGTGTCTACGTCGGACATCAGCGGGCGGGCAGGCGGTCCGGTTTTCGGTGGTGGTGACGGTCCGGGTGCCGTCCGCAGTGAAGCCATGGGACGCGAACGAAGTGCCCGGGAGAGGGCAGGAACGTCGAAGGAGTCCCCGACCGGTGGGCGTGGGCTACGTCAGTGCCATTGGGCGTTCATGTTCAGGTGCTTCCACAGTGAAACCGGGCTGCCCTGGCCGTACTGTCCTCGGTGGATCTTGAGGTGCGACGCCTCCCACGGACCCAGGACTGTGTAGTGGTAGGTGCCGCCGTCCGTGGACACGGGCTGGACATAGAAGTCCTGGTTCTTCCCGTTGTTGCAGGTCCATACGATCAGTTCCTGGCCCTCCCTGTACTTCCCCGCGGGGACGTCCAGGCACAGGTTCCGGTTGTCCCAGGGGCGCAGGTTGTAGGCGTATCCCCTGGGCCCGGGCGTCAGGCACCATTTTTCGTTGCCTTGACCGCCGGCCCACGGCCACGTGATGACCTTGGCTCCCTTGCGGCTGCCGCCCCCGACGTTCAGGTACACCGAGGAAGAGCCGGGACCACCGGGCACGGAAAACGTGTAGGGGTGGTTCTGCTTGCACGACACCGCACTATGGGACTCGGCTCCCTGGGCCGCGTGCGCGGTTGCCGGCAACACCCCGACAGCCAGGACGACCGCTCCCAGAGCGCCCGTCACTCGACTCTTCCTCATCGACATCGTTTCTCCTTGTTGTCAACTCGTAATGTCGCCATGGACTTCATCGCCTTCAAGGGCCCTGCGCCGCGTCGAGGACTCCCGACCGGCCAAGGCATCGTCCGGATCGCGTTTCCGTCCCGCTTCTTCCGGCTGGTGTGCGACGGGCCGGGGTCGTGTCACGGTGGGTCCGCGCTCGAAGCGACGAATACCTGTTTCACCCGAGCCCGAATATGGATAGAGCTTGAACTTCACGACCGGCTGTCTTGTCGACGAGCCGCGTCGACATCCCCATCGTGTCGCGCTGCCGGCCCCGTGTCGTTGGCATGGGGCGCCAAGTCGTAGGCCCAGAGCGACATCGGCCACGTCGGCGGTCCGGACGCAAGGTGCGCAGGGTCGCGCCCAACCACGGCCGCGAGTGGTGTGCGCGTTCTCGTGTTCGTCGATGGCGGGTCCGACTCGCGCCGCCGTCGTCGGGAACGGATTTGGAAGAATCCCGACATGCACCCGTCCGATGTACGTTCCGATCCGCTCGACCGTCTCGGGAGGTGGCCGGGTCTCGCGGCGGCGGTGTGGGGTTTCGCCTTCGCTGTTCCCAGCTTCTATTGGGCGATGGGCGGCTCGGCCGGGGTTTCGTCCACGCTCGCGCCCTCGCTGATCGAGCAGGCACGGGACCGGAATCCGGGCTTCCTGGCGGTGCTGTGGGTAACGGGCGTACTCAAGGTGGTCGGCGGAGTTCCGGGTTCGGCGCTGGTGCGCCGGCGCGCCTGGAGTCGCGGTGGGCGGCCGGACAGCAGGTCGTGCCGGCGTGGGCCGGTCGGAGGGTTGGATATTGTTCGGCACCATGCGCGGCCGCACCTGTCCGAACCGACCGGGCCGGGCGCGTACCCCACGACGCGCAGCACGTGCTCGGCCGCGCCGAAACGACTCACGACTCCGCGCGCGACGTCGCCCTGTTTCCTCCCGCGTTGGGAACGTGCCCGGGCGTCGAGACGACGGTGGCCGTCAACTCCCGCTCAGCCGAGGTGTTTTCACCGTTCCATGGCGTTATGGTGTGGTCTCCGCAGTGTTTCGGATCGGATGAGAGGTGTCGCCATGCGCACGACATCGAACGAGATCCCCGTCGGCGAGATCATCGACGCTTGGCGCACGGGTGCCGAAGCGCCCCGGGGTCTGCCGAACCCGGCCGGCTCCCGCTACGTCGGAGGGTCGGCGACCGAGCGCGGACTGACCGAGATCGACGTCGCTGCCCAGACCTGCGGCACGGTGTGCTCGGTCTCCCGCACCCACACGTGTTGTTGAACCGGACGGAGGGAGCGCGTGTAGCGTCGCCGCCGACGATCGGTTTCCGCGCACGCGGTATGCACCGCCGGCCATCGAGCCGGGGACCGGCCCCGGGTCAGCGAAGCCGGCTGGTCCCCCGCGGCTCGCGTCCGTGACCCGCTCGCACGGGGTGGCGGGGACGCGACAGTTGTTGTCAGGAGTCGAAGTAGGCCCTGGCGACGGCGTAGGTGTCCTCGTAGAGGTGGTAGCGGGTGATCCGGCCGTCCCGGACCGTTGTGTGCAGGGCGAACGCGGTATCGATGTCCCGGCCGGTCTTCTTGACCTCGGAGACCATGCGCCCGACGAGAATCACGTCGTCGCCCTCCGCGATCACCTGGTGCAGGTCGAACTCCTTGGGCTGTATGTGGGTTTGGAGCAACTCGAAGAACGTCCGCATGCCGTCCGCCGAGTCGACCACCGGCACCCACGGAATACCCGGCGGGTGCGGGATCGAAAACGACACCGAATCGGCGAACAACGCCGCGGCCTCGGCGCTCCTCCCCTCGGCGAGCAGGGGAAACAGGCGTTGCACAGTCTGCGCCGGTGATTCTGCGGTCATGCGTCGTGACCCTACCGCCACGACGGGATGCGAGTGATCACAACGTGGGGTGGAAACCGGTCCCGTATCGAGCCGCGAACGAGCGGACGCGCCGGATTCGGCTTCGTACCGTCGATGTGCCCGCGTGCGAGGCCAAGCACACCGTGCCCCAAAAACCCTACGCGGCAGGCCACTTCGAGGCATTGTCCCCGCACCGGCGCCCGCACCCGCGTCGTGGTTGGTGTCAGTGGGCGAGCAAACCCATGCGAGCGGCCAGGACGGCCAGGCGTACGCGGTTGTTCGTGCCGGTCTTGCTCATCATCGTGGCCAGGTGGGACTTGACCGTCGTCACGCCCACGTGCAGGCGGTCGGCGATCTCGAGGTTGGAGAGGCCGTGGCCCACCAGGGTGAGTACCTCGATCTCGCGTTTGGTCAGCCGCCTCCCCTCGGCCGGCTCACGCGCGTCCCGTGGGCCGTGCGGCCTCGACGTGGTCTCGGCCGCGACGGCCCGGGCGACCACGCGGCGCAACGTCGCGGGGCTGAAGGGTGAATTCCCGACCGCGGCACGGCGGATGGCGTCGAGGAGTTCGTCGGGAGCGACGTCCTTGGCCAGGAAGCCGCAGGCACCGGCGGTCAGCGCGGGATAGAGGTGATCGTCGTCGTCGAACGTGGTGAGCACCACCACCTTGATCGTCGGGCGTTCGGCCAGGATCCGGCGGGTGGCTTCGGTGCCGTCCATGCCGGGCATGTGCAGGTCCATCAATACGACGTCGGGGCGCAGGCTCGCGGCGAGTCGGGTCGCCTCCTGGCCGTTGCCGGCCTCCGCGACCACCTCGAGGTCGTCGGCCGGCGCGCACAGCATGCGCAGGCCCGCGCGGACGAGTCGTTGATCGTCGACGATCAGAAGCCGGATCATCGGGCCGCTCCCGCGCCGACCGTGGCGGCCGAGGAGCGGCCGGCGCCGGCGGCCGGCAAGGTGGCCACGAGTAGCCAGCCCTTCCCGGTCGTCGGATCGGGTCCGGGGTCGGGGCCGGCGCGCAAGGTGCCGCCGAGCAGCGTCATCCGCTCGCGCAGTCCGACGAGGCCCAGTCCCTGATCCGCGCGCGATGCGCCGTCCCGGGGCCTGGTCGGTGTCGCTCCGCCGTGGTTCCCGATCTCGACGCGGGTCGCCCCCGTGGGGTCGGGGCCGACGACGACTCGGACCGTCGGGGCCGACCCGCCGTGCCGAGCCACGTTGGCCAGCCCCTCCTGGACCACGCGCAGTAGGGCCAACGCCCGCAGTGGGTCGACCTCGCGCACGCTCGGATCCACCTCGACCCGCATCCGGGCGCCCGCGGGTCGGCCGCGCTCGATGGCCTCGTGCAGTGCCGGGAGCAGTTCCTCGGGGGCCATCGACCGGTTCTCGGTGGAGGCGTCCGGGCCGCAGTCGCGCAGGAGCCGCACCAGTTGCCGCAGATCGTCCATCGCCTCGGTCGCCGTCTCGTGTACGTCGTCCAGCACTTCGCGCACGGCGGCGTCGCCGGCCGGGATCACGTGCCGGGCGACCCCCACGCGCAGCACGATCGAGGCCACGTGGTGCGCCACGAGGTCGTGGATCTCGCGTGAGATCGCGGTTCGTTCGGCGGTACGGATGGCCTGATCCGCGAGTTCGCGGCGGCGTTCCGCCTCGGCCGCGTGTTCCCGGGTCTCGTACAGCAGCCGGCGCGTGGAGTGCACGTACACGCCGAGCATCAGCGGCGCTCCGACGATCACGGCCAACCGGTACAGCGAGCCCGCGACGTCGGCATGCGGCCGTTCCAAGAGGATCACCGCGTAGACGAGGCCCACCACCACCGTGCCCACCACGACGTCGCGGTCGCGGCGCCGACACGCGGCCAATTCGAACAGGGCGACCGCGACGAGCACCTTCGCGGTGATCGGGGGCGAGTCCCCGACGATCTCGGCGAGGACCAGGAGCAGCGATTGGGCGAGCGTCACCGCGAGCGGCCTGGCCCGACCGCCCGGGCTCGCCGCCAACCCCACCAGTCCCAGGCTCCAGTCGACCGCCGACGGTCGTGCGCCGGACTGGCCCAGGGCCAACCAGCCGATCCCGACGAGCACCAGCACGAGATGGGCACACAGGTATCGGTCGCGGACGAGGGGCGGTGTGATGAAGGAGCGCACGGCTCAACACTAGGCGGCGGCCCACGGCCCGACGTACTCCCCGAGAAGGCCGCACGGTCGGCCGATCGGACCAGGGATCGTCTCCGCCCGGAGGGCGCCCGCACCGGTCCGGCGCTACGATCGCCGGCCCGGACGCGGTGGGACGCGGTTCGATCCGCGCAGGAGTGGCGTGGTGGGTGTTCGCCGTCAGGGGGCGTACAGGTCGGCGATCAGCGGGGCCAGGTCGGTGTTGATGCCTCGAACCAGGGCGTCGATCGCCTCACGGGCCCGGCTGTACACATCGGGATCCTCTTTTCGGGGCAGCCTGGGCAGGTCCCAGCCGCCCGCGGGGACGACGACGGTCGCGGTCGCCACCACCACCGGGCTCGTGCGGCTCGGTTCGCCGACCGCCCGATACGGCCCGGCTCCGGCGTCGTGCACGTCGACGGCCCAGTCTCCGGCGCGGGGCTTGCGGGCCAGCGCCTGGTGACGGATCGGCAGCACGGCCACGGCGATCGGTCCGCCGTCCTCGTAGTCGACCTCGATCCGGATCTGCGCGATGTCGGGGCGGAGCCGGACGTACCCCGGCTCCATGATCGGCTCGGTCGCCACGCGCCACGCCCAGGCGACGAACTCGCCCACGTCGTCGACCGCGTAGTCCAACTCGGGCAGGTTCTCTCGCAGGTACGCGTCGTACCCGAATCCGTCGGCGGTCCGGACGCGGTCGTCCTCCGCGTCGATGCGCACGATCGTGTGGTCGTTCCACTCGTGGCTCGTGGTCACTTGCTTCCCTTTCCATCGGATGGGCTGTGTCCGCCTCGACAGGACGTGGTGCGGGGCGGATCATCCGCCGACTCTCGTCGCAAGGCGCCAAGTGTGGTGGAACGGATCGACGAGGCACAGGAGTTCGGGCGCACAGTCGATTCTTGGCAAGTACGTCATGGGCGTCGCGTTCGGCGGCGATGCCGGAGACATGAGAACCACGGCGATGCCGGGCCCCGCGTATGCCGGAATGCGGGCGCGTCCCATGACGTCCGCCGGGTCGGTCGGCGCACGACCCGGTCGGAGCCCGGCCGCTCGATCAGCCGGCGGCGAACGCCTGTGTGCCGAAGCCGATGGGACTGATGCCGGTGACCAGTATCCGGCCCTCGACGAGGTCGACGATCGAGTCGGCCTGGATGCCCTTCCGGGGTTCCGCCCGCGGCGCTTCGCTGACCGTCGTCATCCGGCCGTCGGCGGCGGCGTAGGAGCCGAGCATGATGCCCTGTAGCGACGGGGTGAGCACGAGCACGCCCTTGTCGTCGGAACGCACCAGGATCGGGCGGTCCCAGTCGGTACCCGGGACGTTCCACAACAGCCTGCCGGAGGTCAGGTCGAACGCGACGACACCCGGTCCGCCGACGCGGGTGTCGAGGTCCTTCGCGGTTACCGCGTACAGCGTATTCCCCACGACCTGAAACGGGGACGTCTTGTGATCGTGGAGAGTCCGCGCACCCAGGGAATCGACCGGTCCCTGCGGGCTTTCGAGGGAGAAGGCGCCGATCCGGGTGCCGTCGCGGTCGAAGCGGACGATCTGCGGCGCGAAGTCGTCCCCGAGGGTCCGCGGGAAGAGCAGCGTCAACGGCTGCAGAGCCACGATCTCCGCGTCGGCGTCCTCGGACGGGCCGTCGACGGGCGTCGGTTGCGCGCCGATCTGCCGCCCGGCCGCATCGAGCGTGACGAGTTCCGGATCGTGCCCCGAACCCCGCTGGTTCGAGTCGCTGATGACCGCGACCAGGTCGGGCCCGGTCTTCATCGCGGTGTTGTGGACCGGCGCGATCAGCCTCGTGTCCGGGAACACCGACGGGTCCTTGGACCGGTTCTCCCATGTCCACGCCGTCGTGCCGTCACCGACCCGGAAGGCGATCACCGACGTGGGCGTCATCACCGCGACCAGGTCGTCGCCGACGAATCCGATGGACGCCGAGTACCAGTGCCAGGGGCTGCCGTCCTTGCGCTTCTTGCCCGCGAACTCGACGGTCCGCAGGACCGTCCCGCCTTTCCGGGTGTCCACGAACGACAGTTGTTTGCACACGCCCGTGCCGGTGCCGTCGTCGTACACGGTCCACGCGATCCCACCGACGCCGTCCTTGTTGACACCCTCGGTCATCGCGCACGGCTTCAGGCCCGGCGCCGGCGGCGTGACCCTGCCGATCTCCCGCCCCGTCGCGATGTC
Source organism: Embleya sp. NPDC056575 (assembly GCF_042793325.1). NCBI lineage: Bacteria > Bacillati > Actinomycetota > Actinomycetes > Kitasatosporales > Streptomycetaceae > Embleya > Embleya sp. NPDC056575. Next base: position 111,450 of record NZ_JBHTVA010000019.1, on the reverse strand, counting down.
CAGCATCGTCACGGCGGTGCCCCGGACGACGAACAGCGTCGACCCGGACGCCCAGGTGCCCAACGCCTTGTCGCGCGGCACGTCGCTGTTCTTGTTCTTGTTCGGGTCGAAGTCGTCCGGCTTGTACTCCCCTATCGACTTGCCCTCCGCCGGCGTCGCCCACACGGGTACGACATTGCGCGGTACCGACGGCACCTCCGGCGCCCTGGACGGCATCGCGGACGCGCCCGCCGGCGCCGCCGCACGACCGCCTTCCGGCTCTCCGCCCCCACCGCCGCCCCCGCTCGAGCACCCGGCCACCCCCGCCCCCGCCAGTACGACCGCGACCGCGGCCTGTACCAACGAGCGACGGATTCCACGGTTCCCTCGCACACGAGGGGACTTGCGACCTGCGGACCTGGCGGCCATGAATGTGCCCTTACATCGGATACTCGCGAAGGTGCATCATGCGGCGGGCACACGCCACATCGCCACACGGCGCGCGATCTGGACGACCCGGCGACGCCGTGTCCTGGCGACGGTGATCGCCGCGCGCTCGCCCTGCCGCCGGCCGGACTCCCGGAGCGCGGCGAGTGGCATCGGTCGGGATTCCGGGGCGGTCCGCGCGATGCGTGCCGAGCGGATTTGTGGCGTGGTGCCGGGGCCATGCGCCCTCGGCCGTCACTTGGCGTAGTTGTAGACGGTGGCCCGGGAGACGCCGAGGAGGTCGGCGATGGCCTGTGCCGAACCGACGACGTCGAAGAAGCCGTCCATGTGCAACTGCCTGACGAGTTCGCGTTTCGCGTCCCGAGGCAGGCTCCGCGGGGTGGTGGACCGGTTCGCGGCGAACGTCTCGATGACCTCGCGAAGCTCGCGTGCGGCGCGGTCGCGCAGAGTCTCCAGTGCCTCGCCGCGGTGCTCGATCCCGGTCGCGACGAGGTTCGCGAGGGTGAGAGTCAACGGTGACAACGCCGAGACGTCGAGGTTGAGGCACAGCGCCGCGACGTAGACGCCTTTGCTGTTCTTGATGCCGATGGAGGTGCTCTTGACCGGCCGTCCGTCCGGGAACCGATTGGGATAGTTCTGGATCACGCTCGGGTAGTTCGGGTCGGCGATCCGGCGCAGACCGAGTTCGGTGGCCGAGTCGCCCACCTTCCGGCCGGACAGGTTGTTCTCGATGATCCGGATGGCTTGCCGTGGCTTGCGCAGGTCATGGAGCACCACCTCGCACAGTCCGGGGAACATCCGTCCGACCGCGACCGCGATCTTCTCCGCCTCGGCGAGCAGGTGCTCGTCGTCCGCGGCGGTGGCTCCGTCGCCGGCCCTGCCGTGGTTCTCGTTCGTGTCCTGATCGCCGTCGGTGGCACCCACCTGGACACTCCCCTCTCTTCTCCCGCCCGGCGGCTGTCGTCGCTATCGGTGCGTGTCTTGATCGAAGACGGAAGCCATCTTCTCGGACGATTTGGCGCCGGCGCCGGTGAGAACCACCACGGTGCTCTCGTCGGCACCGATGGTGCCGTCGGCGATGAAGTGATCCAGCGCCGCGACGGCGACGCAGCTGGTGGGCTCGGCATACAGGCCGCGAGACGCGAGCTTGCGAACCGCCGCTCGGATCGCTTCCTCGGAAACCGCGACGGCCGCGCCGCCGGACCGACGGATCGCCTGAACAGCCTCGGGTGAGCGGGGCGGGTCGGCGATCGAGGCACCCTCCGCGATGGTGGGCATTCGCTCGCGGCGGGTGGTCGGGGCCGGAGCGTTGACCGCGTCCGCGATGGTGGCCCAGTGTTCGGGCTGCCCGACGAGCAGCCGAGGGCGGTGCTCGATCTGACCTGCGTCGAGCAGTTCGCCGAACGCGATGTCACAGCCGAGGATGTTGCTTCCGGCGCCGGCGACGAGGACGACGTTGTCGGGAGCGGCGAACCCGAGGTCCTCCCAGATCTCGTAGGCGATCGTCTTGATGCCCTGCAGAAAGAACGGGTGCCAGTTGTGGCTCGCGTACGTGATCCGCTCGGACTGGCGGATCGCCTCGTTCGACACCTGCTCGCGAGTGCCGCCGACGAGTTCGATCTGCGCTCCGTGGGCACGAGATTGCACGATCTTCGCGGCCGAGGTCGATTCGGGCACGATGATCTTGGCCCGGATACCGGCGGCCGCGCTGTAGGCCGCGACGGAGGCGCCGCCGTTTCCGGAGCTGTCCTCGAGCACGCGGCTCGCGCCCTGGCCGACCAGGTGCGAAATCATCACCGACACCCCGCGGTCCTTGAAGCTCATGGTCGGGTTGAACCACTCGAGCTTGAAGTGCACCCGCCGACTGTCCCAGGTCAACGGCACCATCGGGGTACAGCCTTCGCCAAGGCTGACACGGTGCTTCGGATCGACGGGGATCGCCGCCTGGTAGCGCCACAGCGACCGCTCCGAGGTGACGATCCGGTCGGGAGTCATGCCGCGGAGGGTGCTGAGCGCCAGTGGGGTGCCATCGTCACCACGCCAGCGTGGGTCGGTGACGTCGTAGCGGTTGCCTGAACGGTCGTAGAGAAACGGGGCGGTCGCGGCGGACATGTCACTCGTTGTCATGGCTTTGTCCTTCCGGGTCGGGGGCGGTGGTCCGGGGCGGTGGTCCGGGATGGCGTGCCGCGGTCATCCACGGAGGAGGACGGCCGTTGGGGCTGCCGGACGACTTCGCGTACGTCCGCCTGGTCCGCTTCGCCTGGACGATCGCCGGTGGCGCCGGGCAGAGGCCGCCGGCGACCGGTCTGTGCGGAAGACGATGAACTCGGGATTTGACCTTCACCAACATATAGACACTGATTCCAGATTTACAATCTGTGTCCAACATTCGCTGTGGTGACTACGCCGCCAAGGCGGCGACGAGGGCGGCGGCGAGCAGCGGGGCCACCGTCACGTCCTCGCACGTACGGGCGCCGCACGGTGTCGGATGGTGGTGGTCGCGCGAGTGTCGCGGGTGAGGGCCCGGACGATCTCGGTGCGGATCGGCGGACCGGTCAGAGCCTCGATCCAGCCGAACCCACCCGCGAAGTTGCCCGGGACTGGCGAGGGTCGACGGTCCGGGCGGTTGTGCTCGGCCGGGGTCGTGCACCCGCTCGCGCCGCTCCTCGACCAGGCACCCGCCTCTCGCCGCAGGGGTGTTCGCAAACCCCCGCAGCCCCGACCCGGACGTCCGCTGCCGGCACGAAACGGCCCCGGACCGGCGACATCGGCTCCTCGGCCATGGTGTGCGGACGGGGCATCATCCGCACGTCCGATCCTTCCCGGCGGCCGTTGAGTGCCTCGGTGGTTACCCGTGAACGGCGGGCGAGGCGGCCGGCTCGGGGATCGCTGGGGTTGCGGAGCGAGGCGTGTGAAATTGGTGCGGTGCTCCGTTCAGCAGTGCCGTGCCCAGGGGGGTGAGTGCGTGGAGGACGGTGCCGCCGTGGCGGGTTGTGGTGATGAGGCCGCTCTCGCGCAGGATCGTGGCGTGTTCGCTGGCGGTGGCCGCGGACATGGTCAGACGTTGCGCGAGTTGTCCGGTCGTGCAGTGCCCGTCGCCGACGGCCTCCAGGGTTCGGGCGCGTGTACGGCCGAGAAGGGCCGCGAGCGCGTTGGGGTTTCGTGTGGTTTGCGGATCGGCGAGAAGCTGCGCGGCGTCGGCCGCGGTGCGCATGACCGGGAGGAACACGACGGTCTGTTCCCCCTCGTCGCCGCCGAACTCGTAGGCCAGGGGATATTGCGCGAACACGGAGGGCACCAGTTGCAGTCCTCGCCCGCCCAGGACGACGTCCCGCGTCACCGGGCCGCGTCCGACTTCCAGGTACGGGGGCCGCCAGCGGAATCCCGGGGGCAGTCCGGCGAGCATGGCCTCGACCCCGTGTGTCGCCAGTGCGCGAGCGCGGTCGGCCTGTTCGGCCAGGAATCGCGGGTGGAGGCGCGACCAGTGGGGGGCGATCGCGATGCGGTGATGGTTCCTGAGGAATCGCATCAGGTCCCTTCGCCTGGACCGGTCGTGGGCGAAGTCCCCCATGCCCGCGCCGGGCCCGCGGTCGGGACGGCCGGTGTGCAGGGCTCGGATCTTCTCCCCGTACGCCAGTTCCGTGTGCAGGTGGTCCGGTTCGGCCGCCGACAACGCCTCCAGTCCCTCTTCGAGGTGGGGCGTGGCTCCGGTCACGGTGAACAGGTCGAGCGCCTGACTGTCGAACAGGGTGGCGAACGGGTGCACGGCCCCGGCGGACTCGCCCCGCACCCGGGTTCGCCAACCGCCGAGCAGGGCATGGGCGTTGCCCCGGCTCAGCGTCGTCAGGCTGAGCATCGTCTCGCCCAGAGGGCCCCAGCCGTCCACCACACGGGTCCGCGTCAGATCGGCGGCGGTGAAATGGATACGTAACATCGCTTCCCCGTTCTGCGGCCATCGGCTCGGACGAGTCTCACCGCCGCGCGTTCGAAGCCACAAGAACCACTTTCGGTCGTTCCTCCGCCACTGCGGCGGCGATCCCCCGGCAAGGAAACCGGTCGGTCTCCGCCTGGATTCGCACCTGGGGTGGGTTGAGCCCTGAATGCTTCGGTATCGATGCACCGGGTCCGGAACCACCCGCCCCTCCCATTTCCGGACGGCCGTCCGACCAGCGACATTCGGTCCGGGCCGAAAGCCTTCGTCGCCGTCGGTGTCGACTCGGGAGACTTCACCCAGGCGCGAGGCACAAGACATCGTGTCCCGCGTCCCTGGCGCAGAAAACCCCCACAGAGCACCACCGGTTGCTCGCGAATCGTCGAACGGCGACCCGGTGTTCGGGACATGAGCCGGTCTATGCCCGGTCGCGCCGGGGAGTCCGCTATCGGAGGCTGGGAATGTTGGTGACGGAGTTCAGCACGGACGTCGTGGCAGCGCCGGACAGGTTCGCGTTGTGGGAGGACACGGCGGAACGGTCGCACATGCGCAATCGGCTGCACAGCAAGGACCGCAACGACTTCCGCGCCGGGATGCGCGCCTTGGACCTGGCGGAACTGGGGGTGGCCGCACTCGCCTACTCGCACCTGGAGATCGCCCGGACACCGCAGCTGATCCGGCAGTCCGACCCCGACGTGTATCAGATCAACTACTTTCTCGGTGGACACGGGGTCGTCTCCGCGGGCAAGCACGACACGGCACTGCGTACCGGCGACCTCTTGGTGATGCACAGCGGCCGCCCCTTCCGGGGCGAGGTCCACGCCGATTCCGGCAGATGGTCACACATGACCGTGCAGTGCCCGCGGGAATTGTTGCCGTTACCCGCGAAGACGGTCCAGCGCGTGCTCGCCGTCCCGATCAGCGGGCGCAGCGGCATGGGCGGGGTGTTCGCTCGTTGGTTGTCCGATTTGAACGCGCGCGCCGACGAGTTGACGCCGGCCGATGTCCCCACTCTGGCCTCGGTCACCCTGGATCTTTTGGCATCCGTGTTGGCGCGCCGCGTGGAGTCGGAGGAGATGCTGAGCCCGCAGGCTCGAAGGACGGCCCTGCGGGCCCGGGTCGTCGCGTTCGTGGAACGGCGCCTGGTCGACCCGGATCTCACGCCTCGGGCGGTCGCGGATGCTCACCACATCTCTCTGCGTCATCTCCAGCAGCTTCTCGCGGAGGAGGACACGTCACCGGCGGCCTGGATACGCCGGCGCCGTCTGGAGCGTTGCCGCCTCGATCTGGCCGACCCTCGCGCGAGCGCCCACCCGATCCAGGCCGTCGCCGAACGCTGGGGCTTCACCAACCCGGCCCACTTCAGCCGGCTGTTCCGGGCGACCTACGGCATGCCGCCGCGAGACTTCCGCAATCTGGTGCTCGCGGCATGCGCCAATGGTCAACAACCCTGCGCGGAATGACTGCTCCGGGTGCTGCGGCCCTCGACATCCTGGATTCCTCGGCGAGAGCGGCTGCGGACGGGAAGCAGCCACGACGAAGCCGGCATTGGGCCCCGTGCTCACGCCGCGCCGGCATGGGCATCGTTCACCCGCCCAATTCTCGCCGAGGCAGGCCCGGATCCCTCGTTTCCCCGTCGGACACTTCCCTGGCGGGCTGCGAGGGCTGACACGAGAAGGAGTGGTCATGCTCGACAAGATCGGAAATCTCGGCACCTTACTGCTGGAGCGGTTCCTCCCCTCCACCGACGCGGAAGCGCTCTCCTGCACGGTGCAGTGCAACTCGCGTCACCACTGGCAGGAGCTCTGCTGCCGCAACGGCGGGGGCTGCTACTGGAGGGGCGACGAGTCGATCAACCGCTGCTGACAGCGCGGTTCCAGTGACCGGGGAGGGCGCACCGCTCGGGACGCCCTCCCCGGCACGACGGGTCTTTGGCCGACGGATCCCCAACGCTGAGAGAGGCGGCGATGGACTACTTCGCTTACGGCGTGCGCGGGTTCGTGATCGCCGTGTTCCTGATCGCCGTGGTCGGCAAGGTCGGCAGGGCCGGGGCATTCGCCGCCTTCGTCGACTCGTTGCGGCCCCTCGCCGTGGTGCCCGAGTCGGCCGTACGGGCGGTGGCGCTCGCGGTGGTCGTGGTGGAGGGGGCGATCTGCGTCGCGCTGGCGTGGCCGTACGCCCCGGCGACACGGGCGGGCCTGGCGGCGGCCACCGCCCTCCTCGCGGTGTTCGCCGTGGTCGTCGCCCGGTCGATGAGCAAAGGAACCACCGTGCTCTGCCGGTGTTTCGGCCGCTCGGCCGCGCCGCTGGGTCGGGTGCACGTCGTACGCAACGGGCTGCTGGCGTCCGTCGCCGGCGCGGGCACCGCGGCGGTGGCGGCCGGCCCGGCGGGTGGATCGCACGCCGGAACGGCCGCGGTGGCGTGGAGCGCGGGCGTGATCGTCGGCGGCCTGGCCACCGTGTTGGAGGACCTGGCGAGCCTGTTCCGACCCGCTGTTCCTTCTCTCCCGACCGAGTGAGTAACCGACTGAGAGGTGCCGGATGGCTGCTCTGACCGCGGCAGTGGTGCTCGTTGGCGCCCTGTGTGTACTGGATCTGCTGCTTACCATCGGAGTGATCAGGAAGTTACGGGGATACGGCCCGACCGGACCCACACCGGGCCGGGGGATGACGCCGCTGCGCCCCGGAGAGGAACTGCCCGCCTTCACCGCCGTTACGGTGGACGGCGAAATGGTGGACCGGTCCGTGCTGCCGGACGAGGCCCTGATCGCCTTCCTCTCGCCCACCTGCGCGCCGTGTCGCGCGAAGCTGCCGGAACTCGTCGCGTATGCCGCCGCCGAGCCCGCCGGCCGGGACCACATGCTCGCCGTCGTCGTCGGCGAACCGCACGAGTGCGAAGGGTTCGTCCGGGAGTTGAGCCCGGTGGCCCGGGTCGTCGTCGAGCCGAAGGGCGGTCCGGTGTGCGCGGCCTTGCGCGTGGACGCGTTCCCCACGAGCCTTCGCGTGCGCACGGAACGGAACCGTTCAGTCGTCCTTGGTGAGGCGGCGGAGCCGGCGCGGAAGGTGTCCTCGCGATGAATCCACCCGTACCCGCACGGCGGGGCGGGCTGCGTCTGGCCGTCTCCCTGGCACTCGGGGCCGCTCCCGTCGCGTGCGTGCTGTTCGGCGTGCTGACTCTGGCCACCGGTCTGTTGACGGTCGTCACGGCGTGGTTGACCAAGTCGGTGCTGGACAACCTGGGTTCGGACCAGGGCACGAGCGCGCTGCTCGCCCCGGGTGTCGGCCTTGTGGCCGTCGGGACCGCCGCCGCCCTCGTGCCACACGTGTGCCGCTATCTGTCCGCCGAGGTGAACCGGCGTACCGCACTGCGCGCCGACGCCCGGCTCTTCGCGAAGGCGGCGGGCTTCCCCGGCCTGAACCGCTTCGAGGACCCGAGGTTCCTGGACCGACTCCAACTGGCGCGGCGCGGCGGTGGCCAAATCCCCGCGCAGGTGTTGAACGCGGCGCTCGGTCTGGCGCGGTCCGCGATCACGGTCGCCGGGTTCCTGGGTTCCCTCCTGGTGCTGAACCCGCTGTTGGCGGTTCTGGTGGCCGTCGCCGGAGTGCCGACACTCTGTGCGGAGCTGGCCTTGGCCCGCCGACGGGCGAATGTGGCCTGGCATGTCGGGCCGAGGGAGCGACGGGAATGGTTCTACAGCAGTCTCCTGGTGGATGCGGACGCCGCGAAGGAGGTGCGGCTCTTCGCCATCGGCGACTTCCTGCGGGACCGGATGCTCACCGAGCGGCGAACAGCCAACGCGGCGCGACGGGCCGTGGACCGGCGCGAGGTCGCCGTGCAGTCGGGCCTCGGGCTGCTCGCCGCGCTGATCACGGGCGGAAGTCTGCTGTGGGCGGTGCTCGCGGCGTCCCGGGGCCGGTTGTCGGCGGGTGACGTCACGCTCCTGGTCGCCGCCATCGCCGGCACCCAGTCCTCGTTCGCCGCGCTGGCGCAGGAGGCGGCCCGCGCCAACGAGTCGCTGTTGAACTTCAGTCACTACCAGTACGTGATGGACGCCCCGCCCGACCTGGTACTCGCACCAAAACCCCGGCCACTGCCCGCCCTGCGCCGCGGCATCGAACTGCGCGACGTGTGGTTCCGGTACTCGGAGCAGCACCCATGGGTCCTCGAGGGCGTCGATCTGACGATTCCCCATGGGAGTTCGATCGCACTGGTGGGCCTCAACGGGGCGGGCAAGACGACGCTGGTCAAACTGCTGTGCAGGTTCTACGACCCGACCCGGGGCGCCATCCTGTGGGACGGCGTCGACCTGCGCGAGGTCGATCCGGCAAAGTTGCGCGACCGGATCACCGCGGTATTCCAGGACTTCGTCCAGTACGACCTGACGGCGGCGGAGAACATCGCACTGGGTGACCTGGACGCGCTGGACGACGAGGAGCGGATCGTGGCGGCTGCCCGGCAAGCCGGGGCGCACGGCACTCTCGAAGCGTTGCCGGAGGGCTATCGCACGCCGCTCACCAGGACGTTCTTCATGGAGGCGGACAAGGACGACCCCGAGTCGGGCGTGCTGCTCTCCGGTGGCCAGAGCCAGCGGCTGGCCCTGGCGCGGGCCTTCCTGCGGGGCACGCGGGACCTGATGATCCTCGACGAGCCGTCGGCGCGACTGGACGCCGAGGCCGAGTACGCGATCCACACCTCGATCACGAGGTACCGCCGCGGCCGAACCAGCGTCCTGATATCCCACCGGATGGGTTCGCTCCGCAACGCCGACGTCATCGTGGTCCTGTCCGAAGGGCGCGTGGTCGAGCGCGGTGACCACGCGCGACTGCTGGCGCTCGGCGGCGAGTACGCGCGGCTCTTCGCCATCCAGGCCGCGGGTTACCTGCCTGACGCCGACGGAGCGCCCGAGGGAACAGCGCTGACGGAGGTGTCGCCGTGACCGGTCGGCGGAGCGTCCGATGGTCGTCGCTGACACCGGCCGTCCTGGCGGCCTGCGGTGCGTACGCCGCCCGTCGGCTGCTCGTCGTCACCGTGCGCGGGACGAGCATGATCCCCACGCACCACCACGGGGATCGGCTGCTGGTACGCCGGACGCGCACGGTGCGCCGGGGGCAGGTCGTGGTCGTGCTTCGCCCCCGGTCGCCGGCGGTCTGGCGGGAGGACCGGCGCAGTCCGCTGATCGTGAAGAGGGTGGCGGCGGTACCGGGAGAACCACTGCCGCGTGGGACGGTCCCGCCGTGCACGGAGAGCCGTGACGGGCGGGTGCCTCCGGGATTCGTGGTGCTCCTCGGCGACAACGCCGCCGCCAGTGTGGACTCGCGCCAGTTGGGCTTCTTCCCGTGCGGTGACGTGGTCGGCGTGGTGGCGCGATCCCTGCCCCGTCTCGTGGACGCACGCCGGTGAGCCCCTACCCTTTCGACGGTCTCGTCGGCGTCCTGCTCCTCGACGACCGGACCTCGACTGTGCCGGTGGCGGTGACGGTGGAACCTCGGTCAGTGGACGACGTCGAAGACGTTCTTCTGCAGGCCGTTGGCGTACGCCTCGTGCTCGACGAGCTTCAGCTTCTGGGTGTCCTTGTCCGTGGCGCTGAACAGGCGCTTGCCCGCGCCGAGAAGGAGCGGGAACACGAGCAGGTGGTAGCGGTCGATCAGGCCGGCGTCGGACAGGGCCTGGTTCAACGTGGCGCTGCCGTGCATGATGATCGGGCCGCCGTCGGTCTGCTTCAGTGCGGCGACGTCCTCGAGCGAGCGCAGGATCGTGGTCTCGCCCCAGTTCCCCACCAGGTCGCCCTCGGACAAGGTGGTGGAGACGACGTACTTCGGCATCACCTTGTAGTCGGCGAAGTCGGCCATGTCCGGCCACACCGCGCTGAACGCCTGGTAGCTGACCCGGCCCAGCAACATCGCGGTGGCTTCCTGCTGTTCACGGCCCTTGATCTCGAACGCCTCGGGAACGAACTCGATGTCCTTGAAGGTCCATCCGGAGTTGCGGTAGCCGGGTTCCCCGCCCGGGCCCTCCACGACGCCGTCGAGCGAGACGAAGGCGGTGCTGATCAGAGTACGCATCGAAGGTTCCTCGGTGTCTCGTTGCCGTTTCCGGCGAGTTCGGTCGGTGTGCGCGCGTTTCGCGGCGCACCGGTCATGATCTTGGACTGTGGGTCGCGGGGAAACTCATCTTCCCCTGTTCGAGTTCTTCGGGCGCCCGGCTGTGCTCGTGGCGGTGACACCCGCCATCGCGCCCCGGTCGGGCCGAGCGGCCGGGCCCGTGGCCTCCGCACGAAGGGTGCTCAGGCGAAGAAGTCGACGAGAACGGGCGCGAGGACAGCCGGGGCGACGTCGTGGGTCTGGCCCGGCAGGCTGATGTGGCCGGCGGCGGGGATCGCGGCGGCGACGGCGCGGGCGGGGGCGCGGAGGGTCTCGGGGCTTGCGTCGCCGTCGACGGCGAGGACGGGCACGGTGATGTCGGCGAGGAGCCCGGCGGGGACCCCCGCGCCGGTGTCGATGCCCAGCGCCGCGGCGTCGTAGGCGAGGGTGGGCGCGACGGCTTCGAACGCGGGCCACATCGGGGCGGCGCGCATCTGCTCGACCGCCGGGGCCGGAGCGCCCGCATAGAGCATGAGTTCGGCGACGGCGTCGCCGTGCCGGTCCTCCGCGAGCGCGGTACGGAGGTTTCGGACGTAGCCGGCGAAGTCCGCGGCGCCGGCCTCGTCGGTGGTGAACGGGGGCTCGTACACGGCGACCTTGCGCACGCCGATCCCGGCGGCGGCGGCGCGCAGGGCGAGCGCGGAGCCCGACGACATCCCGACGAGGTGCGCCGTCCCGCCGGCCGCGGCGATGACCGCGGCGAGGTCCTCGATCTCGCGGTCGACGTCGAACGGCGCGGTGTCGCCGCTGGCGCCGCGCCCGCGCCGGTCGTAGGTGAGGACCGTGTGGTGGGCGGCCAATTCCGCGGCGAGGGCGGGGCCGGGGCCGAAGGCACGGTGGCACAGGGCACCGTCGACGAACACGACCGCGGGACCGGTCCCGGTGGAGGTGTAGGCAATGGGCGTGCCGTCCGCGGAGACGACGGGGGCGGGGGCGAGCGTGACGGTCATGACGAGCCTTTCGAGATGGGCGCGGGGCCGGTGTGCAGGCGACGGACCGCTATTGTGGACAACGTCCACATGGTGCGGGCGGTCGGGACCGGCCGCCGCAGCGGATGCCAGGATCCTGCCACACACATGTGGACGCCGTCCACAATGGAGGAAGCGTGCCCGTCGACCGCCCCGAGCCCCCGTCCCGCTCGCGCAGCACCTATCGGCACGGCGATCTGCGCCGGGCGCTGATCGAAGCCGCTTTGGAACTGGCCCGCGCCGGAGGACCCGACGCGGTGGTACTGCGGGAGACCACCCGCCGTGTGGGCGTCGCCCCGAACGCCGCCTACCGCCACTTCGCCGACCGCCAGGCCCTCCTCGCCGCCGTCGCGCAAGCCGCCATGGCCCGACTGGCGGTCACGATGGAGACCGAGATCGACGCCGCCGGCGCCCACTTGGCCCAGGACGCCGACCGGCTCTCCGCCGCCCGCACGCGCTTCCGCGCCGTCGGACAGGGCTACGTCGCCTTCGCCCAGGCCGAACCCGGTCTGTTCCGGATCGCGTTCACCTTCCACTCCGACATGGCCCGGGCCGAGGACGGCACCGCCGCCGGAACCGCGGGGCGCACCCCGTTCCAGATCCTCGGCGACGCCCTCGACGAACTGGTCGACGCCGGAGCACTCGACGAAACCCGCCGCCCCGGCGCCGAGTTCCTGGCCTGGTCCGCCGTCCACGGCCTCGCCGCGCTACTCGTCGACGGCCCCCTGCGCGGCCTCCCCCCAGCCCAGGCCCGCGCGTCCACCGACGACCTCGTCGACATGATCGAACACGGCCTCCTCACCCCACCGACAACCGCCGACCGCCCGGGCATGCATGGGTGAACGTCCCTACGGGCGACCGGATCGGCGCGTGTGCTCCTTGGCGAATGGGTGACGTCGCGAGAGGGCCGCAACCAGGGGCGATCGGTGTCGTTGGGAGCGGTACAGGGTTTCGCATGGGACGAGGCCCCGAAGGAATGGGAGTGTGTGTGAGCGGGTTCAAGAAGGGCACCGTGCTGGTTGCCGGTGCGGCGGCCGTGGTGATGGCCGGTGCAGGTGCCGGTGCCGCGCACGCCGCGGCCGACGCGGACGGTGCGGCGGTCGGCTCCCCCGGTGTGGTGTCGGGCAACAACATCCAGGTCCCGGTCCACGTCCCAGTCAACCTGTGCGGGAACAGCATCGACGTGATCGGCGTGCTCAACTTCGCGTTCGGCAACACCTGCCTGAACGTCGACGGCGACCACGACGAGCACCACGGCGGTCACCAGGCGCCGGAACACGGCGGCCACCGGGGCTGACCCGCCCGACTCGACCGTCCTCCACGTCCGAGTCCGCGCCGCGACACCCTCCGGCCCTCGCGTCTGCATCCCGCGAGGGCCGGAGCACACCCGCGACCCAGCGACCGGAGTTCGGCTGGACCTCACCGCCACCGGCGCGGACCGCACGGTCGGTTTCGACGAACTCGTCCAAAATCACGCGTCGCGGATTCCGAGGGTGGACGTCTCGTACGTGGGCCTGGTCGCGTGCGAACGTGTCGACGACACGGTGGTGCTCGTCGCGGTCGCCACCTTCCGGCCGGCGCAGGTCACGCTCCCCGGCGACCGGCAGTCGCGCGTGTTGAGCTTCGCGGACGCGGCCGGTCGGGGGACCGCGACACCGACCACGCGGCCCCCCTGGTCACGGCACGCGACTGGTGCCGGGCAAGGCCGGCTCGGCCACCGACCTGCCTCCTCGCCCGACCGTGGTGGGCGTCGAGCCGCCGCCTCCACGCCGAGAACTCCGGTGCGTGAATGATGCGTTCGTACGGCGCGTGGGCAGGTGCAGCGTTCGCCGAGGTCATCCTGCGGCATGGTGGGTCAGCCGGCGCGTGCGGTCCACTTCGGTGGCGTCCACAACCTGGCATGGGTGCCGCCGACCTGGATCAGTGTTCCGGTGTGCCGGTCCTGACGCGTCGGGCGGAACCCGTCGATCGCGAACACCTGCCGTCCGCTGATGGTGTCGACGCCCCGCAGACCGGCCTCGTCGGCGATCAGCAGGTGCTCTCCGTCGGTGAAGAAGCCGAGATCGCCGACCGGCCAGGGGAACGTCGCGATCGCCTTGATCCATCGCACGCCCGGCGAGCGCGGTTCGATCGAGGTGGGGTCGAGGACGTGGACGGTACCGCTGCCGGCGTCGTCCCGATGGTCGTACACCGCGATCCGCCCGTCGTCGATCCACACCACCGGCCGGTTCCATCCCGAGACCTCGGGATACACCGCACGGCTGGGCCCGTCTTCGCACTCGTACGGGTTCTCGTGCAGCCAGGCGGTCAGGCTCCACACCGCCGGCATCCCCCACGGCTGCCACACCCAACCGCCGTCCAGGACACGAGTCCCGTCGGGACTCGGCGACAGCGCGCCGTGGAAGTAGTCGAAGTCGTACTCCGCATCGTCCTCGTCCGCAACCCGGCCGTCCCGCGCCGTGAGCACCTCGCCGGACGCGGGATCGGTGACATCCAACCGGTTCCAGTCGGTGCGATGCACGACAACCGGCCGGCCGTCGTGTTCGGCGAACGCCAACGCGAACGCGACGGTCCCACAGCAGTAATCCCCGCCGTCCAGCCTCAACGCCGGGGAACCGGTGGTGAGATCGACGACGGTGCCGTACCGACCGCGGTCATGAACCACCGCCGCCCAACGGCCACATCGAGACACATGAAGCCGCAGCCGAACGCCGCCACCGTATTCGGACGCCGGCCTCTGCTCCCGATACCGGGCCACGTCCCGCACCTCGCCGGTCGTCGGCATCCACCGCGCCAGCCGTCCGTCCTCGGACAGCACCAGCCACGCCGACGCCGCGTCACCGGGAGCCGCCGGCAACGCCGCCACATCCACGACCGGCCGCAGCACGTCGGGAACCGCCACGTCCACCGTGACCGTCGCCATATCGATCCCCTCCGTGCGCCCCTGCGCTCCCCGGCGGCAACGTGAACAGCAGCTGATACGGCACCGTATCGGCAAAGTCGGCGAGCGTCGCGATGCCGGTCACGACGGTGAGGCCGGCACGGATCCGGTCCGTGTCGGGCTCATTCCCGCGCGGTTCCAAGACCACGAGTGTGAACGTCCTGATCCGGGCGGAGAGTTCACTGCGATGGGGTGGACCGCCTTCACGTCCGGGACTGCCCGAACGAGTTGGCCCGACCGGCGCCGTCAAGCCGTGGCCGAGCGGGCCGGCGGCGTGTTGTGGGCGCAGCTCGCGAACTGTCCGGCCGCGCGGACGGCATCAGCGGTGCGCCGGTCCGCCCGGGCGAGTCCGCGTGACGGCGGGGATCCCGGCCCGCGGCCGGATAAGTTGTGGGAAGTACGGAAAATGCTCGGACACGACCGTCCTACGACCACGGTTTCGTATCTCGCTACCGCTCACGCGGACCCGGAGGCGGCGAATCCGGCCTCCTCCCGGCGGGCCGGCCAGCAACTTGTGATGGACAAGGGGAATTTGCGGTGAAGTGGAATCTGCGCCGGGTGGCCGCCAAGCGCGACATCCGGCGGCTCAGTGACCTGCTGGCCGCGTTCCGACAGGTCGGTTTCAAGCCGCCGTTGAGCAAGTCCGCCGCCTTGTGGAACGCCCAGCCGATCTCGGTCCGGCTCGACGACCTGGACAAGATATGCGCGGCCCTGGGCTGTACGGTCGCCGATCTGCTGGAGGCCGAGCCTCCGGCCGTCGGCGAAGGAGACGAACGGGAGAGCGGCCGCCGGGCGACCGGTTCCGGTGACGACCAGGGTGGGCCGGCGCGGCCGACTCCACGCTGAAGCGGGGGCGGCCCGCGGGTCCGCGTTCGTGCCGGGCAACCGACGCCGGCTGGGGGCGCGTTCCCGAACAATCCTTACAGGGGGCGTGCACGCCCCCGCAGGGCGCGCGAAGGCGCGCACTTGCGGTGTGACTTCGGATCGTAGTGGGCCGAACGCTTCGATCGCGCCGCTACTCCGGGCATTCAAACCAACTCGATGGGTAACCCAAAGGTGTGGCGACATATTCGGCCACTCCTGAATCCTCCATCGCACTCCCGGTCCGATGAGCCACACGGTCGGAGCGAACCGGGGGGGCGACGCGTGGACCAACCCACCCGCCGAGCAACAGGGAGCGAGGCAAGCCATGCCCACATGGCCTGCCGGCCGGCTGTCCGACACCGGATGTTCCGGCCATACGAAGGAGTTCGACGCACCGAAACACGTGGTATCTCACAGGTTCTCGGCGTTGCCGCCGCCCTGTCCGAAAGTTTCCCACGCCGCGTACCCCGACGAGGCGACTCGGACTTCGCGGTCGCGATCACCGTCGCCACAAGGCGGTCCCGGCCGAGGTGTCGCCCCGATTACTTGGGGCCGAGGAACGGATCCGGTACGCGATCCTCCAACCGCCCGAACGTCCCCGCGTCCCGGCCTGCCGGCAGCCGTCCCGCCTTCGACGACCGCCGCCGCCCCACCTCGGCGGCACGCTCCTGATCACGGTCGTCGTCGAGCGGGATCCCGGACGTCTCCGATTCGTTTCGCCAAGTTCAACGATGCCGGTGCGCCGGGGCGTTGCCGGGCGGGGCGGGCAGTGACCAAGCTCGCCGCACCCGCGCGGACCGGATACCGCTGGGTCACGCCCCGCCGCCGCGGGGTCGACGTCCGCCCCGCCGTCGAGCAGCCTCCCGAACGCGTCCGCGTCGGTTGCGGCGCCGAACCGGCAAGCGACCGGCCGCCGGCCAAAAGGAATCGGATCCGCGCCGCGAACTCCCCGCCCACGTCTTCGTCGACGCGATACGCGCGGTCGCCGACATGACCGGGATCGATGTGAACGCGGTGTACGGCTCCGCCGCGGCGACCGAAGCACACCGGCACCCCGGGGGGCGGGTCACCGTCGGGAACACGGACTTCGACTTCGCCCGCGTGCGCCGCAATGCCCGGGCGCGTGGCCCCGACCCCGACGTCCCCGACGGCTTCCGGGGCAACGTCCTCGCCCGGGATCCGACCCGGGACATGCGGATCCGGTGGCGCCGCGACGGCGCGGACGGCCCGATCCCGGCCCGGGCGTGGATCACCGCATCCCGGGGGCCGAGTTGCGACACCGCCGTCACCCACCACGTCGACGCCGACGTCCACACCCGCGCCCGAGTGCGTACCGACACCCGACCCGCCCCGCACCCGCCGGAGGACGACGCCGCCCGCACCGACCCCGGCACCCCACGCGGTGACGCCGACCATCCGGCGCGCGCCGTCGACGCCCGCGTCGATCGGATCGCCCGCATCCGGTTCGAGCACCTCGCGACCCACGAACTCCACGAACGCGCCGAAGCCTCGGCCGGAATGCGCGCCCGACCGCTCGCCGAACCGCTGATCTCGAGAGCGCGGCGGTACGCGGTTCACGCCGACGGGACCGAGCACGACGCATGCGAGCGCGTCGTGGAGGCGAACGCCCGCCTACACGCCACCGGCCGCACCCCCGCACGGATCGTCGCCGGGATCCGGGCCGTACGCGCCCGGACGACGCCCCGGGGGGGAGAGTCGGCGCCGCCACCCCGCCGGGCGATGCGTTCCTCCTGGTCACATGTTCCGGAGACACGTCGTCCGGCAGCAGGTGAGGCAGGAGGGATGACGCCAGTGAGGTCACAGGAAACGCAGTAGGAATGGCAACCGGACAGGCAGCAGACAGGGCAACCCCGGCGCCCGAGCGGCGGGTTGGGGCTATTCCCCACGGCATCCCACACGCACGCCGCACGTCCGGACGAATGCACGAAGCCCGCTCACGGGGGATCGGGGCGTCGTCTCCACAGGCGACCGGCCAGGCGATGCCCGAGCCAACGGAGCAGCCCACTCCCCGACGACTACGGGGCCGGGAGGTCGAACAGCGGGCACCTCCCGCCGGCCCGCTCCACGACACGCTTCGACAACCGCCATACCCGCCTCCGCGACCGCCGAAAAAGCCGGCCGACCGGATCAGTGGTGAAACCGTCCCACCCGAAAGGTCGCGCAGTGCAGGCCCCCAACCACCTCTCTCCTCTCACTCTCGGAGCCGGCTCTCTGCTCGCCGCGCTCGTCGGCGCGCCCACGTGGATAGCCATCGGCTCCTTCGTCCTGGCCGTCCTGGGGATCCTGGCCGCCGCCATCCCGGCCTGTACCGCGTGGATCAATACGCGGAGTCGCTGCGCGGATCGCCGTCGCCACTTCACCGCGCTGGAGAACGCCGCCGGTTCCCTGAGCCCCCAGGAGCGCACCGCCGCGATCACCGAGGCCATCCGGATCCAGGACGCCACCGAGCCCACGGCCGGCGAACCGCCACCGCCGCTCCCAGGCAGTCCGCCGGACCCCTGATACCTCGTGTTCGCGCCGCGGGTCTGCGTCGGCCGCTCGGTCGGAGCCGGCCTTCGAACGACGGCCCCAACGCGTGCCGGCGACGCAGCAGTTCCGCCTACGGCTCCCGCACGGGCCCTTTCGCATCCGGAACGAACATCGCGTCGGCCGGCGTCACGGCGTCACGGCGTCACGGCGTCACGGCGTCACGGCGTCACGGCGTCACGGCGTCACGGCGTCACGGCGTCACGGCGTCACGGCGTCAGCACGATCTTGCCGCGGGTGTGGCCCGTCCGACTGGCGTCCCAGGCCGCACCAACCTCCTCCAAGGGGTACGTGGCGGCAACCTCCACGGTCAACCTTCCCCGATCGGCCAACTCCCCCAACTCGGCGAGCTTCGCGCCGTCCGGGCGCACCCAGATCCAGTGCCCTCCGTGCCGGTCCACGCTGTTGTCGGCGGTGGACGCATGCCGCCCGCCGGGCCCGAGCACCGCCAAAGTCGTGTCCAACTGCCCGCCGACGAAGTCGGCGACGGCGGTGACTCCCTCCGGCGCCAGTGCGCGGACCCTTTCGGCCAAGCCGTCCCCGTACACGACGGGTTCGGCCCCCAGCCCGCGCACGAAGTCGTGGTTGCGCTCGGACGCCGTCCCGATGACTCGCGCCCCGCGTTCGCGCGCGATCTGAACCGCGAGACTCCCGACCCCTCCCGCCGCGGCGTGGATCAGCAACGTCTGTCCGCCGCCGATGTCGAGTCGCTCCAGTGTGCGCAACGCGGTCAAACCCGCCAGCGGCAAGCCTGCCGCGCCCGCCCAGTCCAGTGCCGCCGACTTGCGTGCCACGGAACCCGCCGCGACGGCCACGAGTTCGGCGTACGTACCGCCGTGCACCATGTCCTTGCGGGCATACGACATCACCTCGTCGCCGATCTCGAACTCCGGCGTGTCGGGTCCGCGCGCCACGACGACCCCGGCCACGTCCCATCCCGGGATCACCGGGAACACGGCGTCCAGCATGCCGTCGAGCCCGCCGGTCATCAGCTTCCAGTCCACCGGATTGACGCCGGCCGCCTTCACGGCGATCAGGACCTGCCCGGGTCCGCACTTCGGATCGGACACCTCCCGCACCGACAAGCCGAAGTTGTCGGTGCCATAGGCGTTGTACGTCACCGCTCGCATGCGAAGGGCCTTCCCTGTCGGAAGTCGCGGAGCGCCGTGGTCGACGCCCTCGGTAGCCGGGATGATCACCGGACGGCTCCCCCGCCGCGCGCCGGACGATCACCGCGCGTCCCTGTGCAAGGTGCCGCCGATCGTGACGGTGGACATCGCCCGCTCGAATCGCCCGCGCTTACCCGAGCCTTGGCCCACACAATCGCCCCACTCCGGCGCGCGTGGCGGATTCACTCGCTCGGCGAGACCGCCGAGCCGATCGAGGGGTGCGGCTCGCGAGCTGCCGGTGGGGCGCATCGGGCGGCTTCGCGAGGTCGCCGACGCGGTCGGTAAGGGTCGGCCGGTCGTCGAGATCTCCGGCCCCGCCAGGGTGTACCCGACCAATGGCCGGTTCCTGTTGACCACGGTCGGCGTCGGCGCACGCGGCGAGCGGAATCGCCTCGGTTCCCTGCTGCGCGCATGGCAGGACAACGCCACGGCCGCGGCGCTCACGTACCTCGGTATGTCGACCGAGCAGGCGAGGCCCGCTTTTCACACCGGCAAGGTCGGTGGGCCGAGCGCCGGGTTGTTTCTCGCCCTGGGGATCGTGGACAAACTGTCCGAGCAGGACCTCACCGGCGGACGCACCATCGCCGGCACGGGCGCGATGGACGCCGACGGACGGGTCGGCAGGATCGGTGGTCTGCCGATGAAGCTCCTGGCCGCGAAACGGGACCACGCGACCGTGTTCGTCCTCCCGAGGGCCGAGTGCGGCGAAGCGGACCGGGCGGGCAGCGGCGGACTGCGACTCGTCCCGGTGGAGACGCTGTCCGGCGCGGTCGACGCGTTGAACGCGCTCAGGACGGGAGGCCACGTCGCGTCGTGCCGAGCGGCCGGGCGGTGGCGCTCGACCCCGGCCGTCGGGATACGGCCGGCAGGGCCGGGTAGTCGCCGGGTATGGCACGAAGGCAACAGCTGATCGACGCGGATCCCGCACGCGTGTGGGGCGTGCTCGCGGATGCCCGGCGGTACGCGGAGTGGGTCGTGGGCACCCGGCAGGTCGAAAGGTTCGACGATACGTGGCCGCGTCCCGGCGCTCACCTGGTCTACGCGGTCGGGCTCGGGCCCCTCACGTTCCGGGACGAGTGCATCGTGCGGTTGTGCGTGCCGGGCGAGCGTCTGGAGTTGGAGGCCGTGGCCTCCCCCTTCGGAACCGCCCGCATCGGCATCGAACTCCTGCCCTGGGACACCGCGACCCTGGTCCTGGTGGACGAGCATCCGCTGCGTGGTCCGGCCGCGCGTTTGCACGGCCCGCCGGGCGAGGCCCTGTTGCATCTGCGCAACCGCCGGATGTTGCGCAACCTCGCTCGGGTGGTGGAGAAGGAGCCGCGGACCGCCACCGAACGCGGAACCTCGGGCTCGCAGGCCGCCAACGGGAACAGCGGATGACCCACGACGCCGACGCCGTGGTGATCGGGGCCGGGCCGAACGGCCTCGTGGCCGCCAACGTCCTCGCGGACCGGGGATGGCGGGTCGAGGTGTTGGAGGCCCGCGCGGTGCCCGGTGGCGCGGTCCACAGCGACCGCGGGGTGCATCCGGACTTCGTGAGCGACACGTTCAGTTCCTTCCATCCCCTCGCGGCGGCCTCGCCGGCGATCACCGCGCTGGACCTGCACGAGTTCGGGCTGCGCTGGAGCCACGCCCCGGCGGTCCTGGCGCATCCACTCGGTGACGGCCGGTGCGCGGTGCTGCGGCGCGGTGTCGATGCCACCGCCGCGGGACTGGCGGCCGACTTCGCCGGCTCCGACGCCGACGCCTGGCGGCGACTGTCCACGCTGTGGGAACGTCTGGATCCGCATGTGGTGAACGCGCTGCTCACCCCGTTTCCGCCGGTTCGATCCGGTCTGGCGCTCGCGGCGCGGCTGGGTGTGGCGGACGGTTTGCGGTTCGCGCGCATGCTGGCCCTTCCGGTGCGCAGGCTGGGCGAGGAGGAGTTCTCCGACGCCGGCGCCGCCATGTTGTTGACGGGTTGTGCCCTGCACGCCGATCTGTTGCCGGAGGCGGCCCCGAGCGCGGCGTTCGGGTGGCTCCTGGCCATGCTCGGGCAGCAGTACGGCTGGCCCGCGCCGGTGGGCGGTGCCGGCGCGCTGGCCGACGCCCTGGTCCGGCGCCTGACCGCGAAGGGGGGCGTCGTGCGGTGTGGGACGCGGGTGACGACGGTGGTGGTGCGCGGTGGCACCGCGCTGGGCGTGCGCACCGAGGACGGCAGCGCGGTACGGGCGCGCCGGGCGGTACTCGCCGACGTTCCCGCGCCGACGTTGTACGGGGGCCTGGTCTGCTGGGACGATCTGCCCACCCGGCTGCGCGACGACGTGCGGCGATTCGCCTGGGACCCGGGGACGTTCAAGGTCGACTGGGCACTGAATGGGCCGATCCCGTGGACCGCGGCCGGAGCGGCCGAGGCCGGCACCGTACACGTGGCCGCCGATCTCACGGAACTCTCCGACTACGCCGTGCAGGTCGGTTCCGGGCGACTGCCCTCACGCGCGTTCCTGCTCCTGGGACAGATGACCACCACCGACCCCACCCGCTCCCCCGCGGGAACGGAGTCGGCATGGGCGTACACGCACGTTCCCCGACACGTGAGCGAGGACCTGGGCGGGCGTCTGACCGGACGCTGGGACACCGCGGAAACGGAGGAGTACGCCGACCGCGTCGAACGGCGGATCGAAACGTTCGCACCGGGATTCCGCGCCCGGATCACCGCACGGCGCGTGCATTCCCCGTTCGCTCTGGAAGCGGCGAACGAAAGCCTGGTCGGCGGTGCCCTCAACGGCGGGTCCGCCGCGCCCCACCAGCAGTTGGTCCTTCGCCCCGTCCCCGGCACCGGCCGCGCCCGCACGCCGATCCGCCGGCTGTACCTCGCGTCCTCCTCCGCCCACCCCGGCGGCGGCGTACACGGAGCATGCGGCGCGAACGCCGCCCGAGCCGCCCTGAACGCCGACCGCCGCGCGCTCACCCGCATCGTCGGCCGATCATCGACCCGGGTCGACGATCCCGGCGGGAGAACGCGCTGATCACGCGGAACCCGCCGAGGAGCATGCGCCGGCGACCCGCACGCGGATATGAGCCGCGCCGCGACTTCACCGGCATCGCCTGACGGACATCCATTTCGCGCGGACCAACCGCCTTCGGGCGGCCGGATGTTGCGCTCGACCGGGTGACGGGCGGGCCGGCGCCGGCGATCGAGCGAAGAAAGTTCCGTTCCCGTGCCGAATCCGTCATCCTCCGTCACGGTCGGAGTCGAATGTGCTCACGTATTGATAATCGGCGATACACATCGGGTATCGCCGCGTTCCGCGACAGGTCCACAGGATGGCATTAATGCCATGACCTTGTAACAACAACTCTCCGTATGCGTCGAAAGCGAAACACAGCTGCTCATTTCGGAGCGCGATCGGGCTTGGTCGAGGCATCCGTTGTCGGCAGTATTTCGCCGCGTAGGCCCTTCGACACGACCGCGCCCGTCCGGGTCGGTCACGTCGACCCCGGGGCCTCGCTCATTACACATTCGGGGAGCTCAAACCGTGTCACAGTCAGTCAACAAGAAGGCCAGGAGCGCCGCTCTCGTCGGCGCGCTCGCCTTCGCGGCGCTTCCGCTCGTGGGCGCCGGCACCGCGCACGCGACCGGGGATTCGCAGGCGCCGCAGTGCACCAAGGTCACCGACACCTCGTTCGTCTACACCGTCAACGACGGCGCTCCCGTGAAGTCCGGCATCGGCAGCAAGCAGATGCCCGAGCGGCCCAAGAAGGTCGTCGTCAAGCTCAGCGACGAGTTCGCGTCTCTGCTCGAGCAGGGCTGCAAGTACCCGGTCCAGCTGTCGACGTACTCGACCCAGGGCCCGAACTGGGCGACCTCGGGCACGCAGAAGTTCATCGGTTGGCAGACCGACACGATCACCAAGCAGAACAAGGCGGTGACGTTCGACGCCACCAAGTACCCGGTGCCGTGCTTCGTCCAGTACGACCTGCTCGGGAACCACAAGAAGTACGACGGCGGCCAGTACCCGCTGCCGCACTACGACGACGTCTACATGGACAACCTGCTCGGCGGCTGGAACGGCGGCACGAACGAGAAGTGCACCGGCACGCCGACGCCTTCCACCCCGGCCACCTCCAAGCCGCCGACGACTCCTCCGCCCGCCACGTCCACGCCGTCGACCGGCTCGGCTCCGACCACCGCCGCGCCGGTCACCACGACCGCGGCTCCGGGGACGAAGTTGGCCGAGACGGGCGGCGACAGCAACGGCACGGCCATCATCGGCGCGTCCGCCGGCGGGGTGCTGGTGCTCGGCGGCGGTCTGTTCTACGTCAGCCGCCGCCGTGGCAACCGCGGAACCGCGGCCTGACCCGACGGTGAATAACGCCCGGCGCCGACATCGGCGCCGGGCGCAAACCTCTCGCAGGAAAGGCCACCGGGACGTCGGACGCGCTGATCGCACGCCACGCACCCGGTGTCGGTGTCCGGGTCAGCTCTCGTAGCGGGTGCTCAGGGTCCGTATCGTCGCGGCGATGCGGTCGCGGAGGGCGGCCGGGGCGAGGACTTCGATGTCCGTGCCCAGTCGCAGGAACTCTCCGTGGGCCTGGTCGATCGACTCGATGGGTACCCGGGTCTGCGTCCATCCGTTGCCCGTGGGTGTCACGCCCAGGTGGCGCGCGCCTCGCGGGGTGAGGCGTACCAGGGCCTGTCCGGTGTGCCGTCGGGTGCGGAAGTCGGCCAGGTAGCCGTTCCAGTATCCGGCCAGATCGAACCCGTCAACGGCGAACTCGTCCTCCAGCGAACGGAGTTCGAGGATCTGGTCGATCCGATACGTGCGGATCCCGGACGGCCCGGCGGCCACCAGGTACCAGCGGCCGGCCTTGAGGACGAGCCCGTAAGGCTCCACCCGCCGCTCGATCTCCTCCGGTGCTCGCCAGCGCCGGTAACGCAGTATCACCGCCCGCCGCGCCCACACCGCGGTGGCGACCGCGGCCAGATGCGGCACCCGGTCGACGGGGTCGTACCAGCCGGGGGCGTCGAGCAGGAAACGTTCCTGGATCCGCTCGGCCTGCTCGCGCAACTCCGCGGGGAGCGCGGCCCGCAACTTGAGCCGGGCGGTGGCCAGGGCCGCGCCGAGGCCGAGTTCGGCGGCGGCGCCCGGGAGCGCGGCGAGGAACGCGGCCTGTGCCTCCTCCGCCGTGAGCCCGGTGAGCCGGGTTCGGTATCCGCCGATCAACCGGTAGCCGCCCGCGTGTCCGGCGGCGCCGTACAGCGGGATGCCGGCGGCACCGAGCGCGTCGACGTCCCGGTAGATCGTGCGGACGGAGACCTCCAACTCCTCGGCCAGTTGCCCGGCCGTCATCCGGCCGCGGTTTTGCAACAGCAGGAGCAGGGTGACCAACCGACTCGCACGCATGTGGCCCAGTATCCACTGACAGCGGATGTCAGGAGAGTGCCTCTAACCTGCGGCGCATGGACGACTTCGACTTCCTGCACGGTTGTTGGGACGTGGGCAACCGTCGCCTCGCCGACCCGCTCGGCCCGGGCCCCGACACCTGGGAGGAGTTCCCCGGTCATGCCACGGCACGGCCGCTGTTCGGGGGTGCCGGCAACATCGACGAGATCACTTTCCCCACCCTCGGTAGACAGGGCGTGACCCTGCGACTGTTCGACCGCACGACGGAGCGCTGGTCGATCCACTGGGCCGACAGCCGGACGGGCCGACTGGATCCACCGGTCGTCGGTGGCTTCAGCGGCGACCGCGGCGACTTTTACGGCGAGGACGCCCACGACGGCCGCCCGATCCGCGTGCACTTCACCTGGTGGCGCCTCGGCCCGGATATCGCCCGCTGGGAGCAGGAGTTCTCCGCCGACGACGGCCGCACCTGGGAACTCAACTGGATCATGGAATTCACCCGCACCGAGGGGACCGGCGCGTGAGCATCGTCGAATTCCGGCAGTACACCCTGCGACCCGGTGCGAGGGAGACGTTGATCGAACTGTTCGAGCGCGAGTTCGTGACCGGGCAGGAGGCGGTCGGGATCACCATCGGCGGCCGATTCCGCGACCTGGACGACCCGGACCGCTTCGTCTGGATCCGCGCGTTCCCCGACCTGACCCGCCGGCGACTCTCGCTGGAGGCGTTCTACACGGGCCCGGTGTGGCGACGGCACCGCGACGCGGCCAACGCCACCATGATCGACTCCGACGACGTGCTGCTGCTGCGGGGGCCGGGTCACCTGCCGAAACCCGGTACCCGCGAGGTGGCCGCGACCGTCTGCCACCCGCCCGACGCGGCTGCCTTCGACGCGTACGCCGTCCGCCACCTCGGCCCCGAGCACGCGCTGCACCGCACCGAGCACGCCGAGAACGACTACCCCGCGCTGCCGGTCCGCGCCGGGGAAGACGTCCGGCTCTGGTTCGGCCCTGCGGCGCCCCTGCCATGGCCGGCCCGACGTCTGCGGCTGGAACCCGTGACCGTCCGGTCACGAACTCGCACGAGCGGCCGATCCGACATGTGAGCGAACTCGTCACGGCGGTGCCGGCCCCGGGCAGGTCGCCGTCATGCCTCATGGCCTCCCGCGGAACTCGGTGCCTGCGAGTGTGGGCCCGGGGGTGCGGGTGAGTGCCGCCGATGTGGTGATCGGCCCTGCGGCGCCACGGCGATGGCTCGCACGCCGTGATTGCCGCTGCAGGTGACGAACAGTGTCTGCTCCTCGGAAAGTACCGCCGCCAGTGGGTCGCGGAGCTGTGCCGAGGTGGCGGGGCCGCCGTCGCCGGAGTAGCCGCCCGTGCCGGTGCCCGCCACGGTGGAGATCGTGCCGTCGTCGGCGACCTTTCGGATGCGGTGGCTCCAGCACTCCACGATGTAGAGGTTGCCCGCGCGGTCCAGCGCCAGGCCGGTCGGACCGCTCAGTTGTGCGGAGGTGGCGGGTCCTCCGTCACCGGAGTGCCCGTCCTGCCCGGTGCCGGCCACCGTGGAGATCCTGTGGTCGGTGGAGACCTTGCGCACCCGGTGGTTGCGCAGCTCGGCGATGTACAGGTTGCCGGCGTCGTCGAGCGCCACCCCGTGTGGGTCGCTCAGCCGGGCGGACGTCGCGGGACCGCCGTCGCCGGAGTACCCGCCCCTGCCGGTGCCCGCCACGGTGGAGATCCTGTGGTCGGTGGAGACCTTGCGCACCTTGTGGCCGTCGCGGCAGGCGATGTACAGCTCGCCCGCCCCGAGCGCCAGACCCACGGGGCTGTTGAGTCGAGCCGAGGTGGCGGAGCCCTCGTCTCCGCTGTGACCGGCCTGCCCGGTGCCGGCCACCGTGGAGATCCTCCCGTCGGTGGAGACCTTGCGCACCCGGTGGCCTCTGTACTCGGCGATGTAGAGGTTGCCCACGTCATCCGATTCGAGCCCGGAGGGGCTGTTCAGTCGAGCCGACGTGGCACGGCCGCCGTCGCCGGTCGATCCGGCCGTACCGGTACCGGCGATCGTGAAGATCGTTCCGTCGGTCGCGATCTTCCGCACCCGGTGGTTCTCGGAGTCGCAGAGGTACAGGCATCCCGTCGCGCCCCGCACCATGTAGCTCGGGCGGTACAACTTCGCGGAGGTCGCGGGTCCTTGGTCACCGGAGAAACCCGATGCTCCCGTGCCCGCGAACGTGGAGATGGTTTGCGGGACAACGTCTGCGGAGCGTTCGAGGACAGTCATCGTTTTCAGCCTTCCGTGCCGTGGCAGTGAGCCGCCGGCCGAAAGCCGGGATCGATCCGCGGATGCCCTGTGACGAGCGGGCGACGGCGGGGCCGACGACGGGTTCGGACTGGACGCCCGGCGGCTGGGCCCACCCGAGGGGGCCGGGCACCGAGCGAATGGGGGGACGACACGGGCTCGCGGGCCGACGTCCTCCGCCACGCCCCATACTTCCGGGGACCGCACCGGCACACCCTCCCGACTACTCCATACGGGTGAACGCAGGGACGAACTGTGCATGGCCGGCCACACGTGTGGTCCGTGACGCGCGGCGTCCATGCCGTCAACCCGTCCGCAGGCCTGTCGGCGCCGATGCGCCCGGGGACCGACGTGCGTTCCGCGCGCCGAGGTAGCGCAGGAGCCGAACATAGGTGCTCCGCTCGGCACGACCGCCACCCGCCGGCTCGAAGGCGGACTCGGCACGGTCCAAGCAGTCCTCGACCAGAGCGTCGTGCAGCCGGCGAAAGACCAGCGGCCACGAAAGCCGGGCGCTGCCGTGCAGTCGCATCGCGATGACGTGGCGAATCACGGTGCCGCCCGGCTCGGCGGGCTGGACGACGAACTCGTGCGTGCCGTCGAAGCCGCGCGGGGCCGAGAACCGGAACCGGACCCACTGCCCGGGCACATAGGCCTCGACGGAGTAGCGGATGGGGCCGTGGCCACCCCGTGAGCCGACACACAGACCGCGATCCAGCACCATCCTGGGCCAGGACCGGCCGGGCCACAGCGGGTCGTCGGCGCTCGCCAGACGGTCGATCAGTGCGCCGACCTGCTCGCATGGCGCCTGGATCCGGCGTTCGTGGACGTTCAGGACCGCCATTGGCGCCCCTCCCAAGGGTATTAGATGCTCTCCTCTAATTGAAATGGAGAGTACTCTCTATTTCATGGCCAGGCCACCTCGCTACGACGAAACAGACCTCCTCGAGGCCGCGGTACACGTGGCCGCCGCCCACGGACCGGCCGCGGTCACCATGGCGGCAGTCGCCCGAGCGTGCGGCGCACCCAGCGGCTCGGTCTACCACCGCTTCCCGCAACGGGCCGTCTTGTTGGCGGAGTTGTGGCTGCGCACCGTCGGCGAGTTCCACGAGGGCTACTTCGCCGCGCTCGCCTCCCACCCCGAGCCGCACGACGCGGTCGGCGCGGCCGCACGGCACGTCGTCGCCTGGAGCAGGGCGAATCCCGAGCGGGCTGCCGTGTTGCTGTACGGGGCCGGCGCCTTCGGCCGGGAGGAGTGGCCGGAGCGGCATGCGCGCCGCCTGGGCGACGCGAACCGGCGGGTTCGCGAAGTGTTGTCGGAGTTGGCCGTCCGGCTGGACGCCACCACGGCCGCGGACTTCGAGCGTGTCGTGCTGGCGGTCGTCGACCTGCCGCTGGCGCTGGTACGGAGGCACCTGCGGAATGGGACGGCCCTGCCCGAATTCGCCGAGAACCTCGCGCAAGAGAGCGCGGTGGCCCTGTTGCGGCCTTGAACAGGCCACGCCTCCAAGGGAGTTGCCCATCCCCACGCCCGCGACGGGCCGCGCCCGAGGCGCCGCGGACACCGGCGCGCCGCCGACGGTGGGAGACGGGGCCCTCGGGCCCCCGACCGGCGCGGGAACGGGCACGTGCGGGTGTTCACCGCGGCCCGGCCCGCGAGGGAGTTCGACCCACGGCGCCTCGACGGAGGGCTCCACGGGCGTCTTTGATTGCCCGTCGCGTGGTCGTGGTGTCAGTTCGCGGGGACGAACTGTGTTCCGAGTTGGTCGTCGAGGCGGTGGATGAGGTATTCGAGTTGGCCGGCGACGCGGCGCTTGAGGGCGTCCAGGGTCGGGGGCGCGTGTTCCTCCGGGGCCGTGGTGTCGGCGACCCGGCCCTCGATCAGTGCGAGTACGCCGGTGCTCGGGTCGTACAGTGCGGCGCGGGGGCGGGTGTGGAAGCCGTCGGCGTTCGGCACGTAGGTGAGGAATCCGCGGAAGTCGGCCAGGCCCTTGACCCGTGGACCCGGATAGGGCTCGGAGGTCTGCTCCTGGTTTTCCTGGTATCTGCCCGTCGGCTTGAGGGTGCATTTGCCGCTGCCGACGAGTTGTACGAAATAGTCCCTGGCGAGGTCCCGGAAGTCGTTGCGGACGTACCAGAGGGTGATCGTGGTGGCGATGTCGTCGGCGAGATAGGACTTCGCGGCGAATTGGGGTTGGGGATGGAGCCAGGTGTCCCAGTGCTTGCCTTTGAGTTGGTCCACGCACGGGGTGCCGGGGTTGGGTACGGTCTCCAGTGTGCCGCCGCCGAAGCGGTTGTTGTTGTCGACGATCGGTGGCCTGACGGTGAATCCGGGGATGTTTCCGTCGGGCAGCACCTCGGCAAGGCGGGCGAACGGCGGCTCGGCGGCGGCGAGTTGCAGGCGGTAGACCTTGAATCCGTTCGCTCCTTCGGCGATGGAGGCCCCCACTTCCATGAGCAGGGGTTCGTGTTCCCACGCCGCCAGGATCGCCCGGATCATCCCGGGGCA
The DNA here is from genome assembly GCF_042793325.1 of Embleya sp. NPDC056575. Lineage (NCBI taxonomy): Bacteria > Bacillati > Actinomycetota > Actinomycetes > Kitasatosporales > Streptomycetaceae > Embleya > Embleya sp. NPDC056575. Next base: position 82,272 of record NZ_JBHTVA010000019.1, on the reverse strand, counting down.
GTGCTTCTCGCACAACTCCTCGATCTCCTTGCCCGCGGCCGATGCGACCTGTTCCGGGCTCCAGCCCTGGCGGCTGACGGCGACGGCGAGTCGGGTGCCGAGTTTGCGCATCGCGTCGCCGCACTCGCGTGCGCCCGCGACGAGTCGGCCGGTGATGTCGGCGGCGGAGGGGTTCGCCTGCTTGGAGATCTCCGTCCCGTGCTTGTACAGGCAGGCGAACGCCTCGGCGGCCTCGTGGGTCACCGCCACCGCCCGGACCACGGGATCGGTCGGTTCGGCGGGCAGCATGCCCTTGAAGGTGGCCGTGGCCAGATCCAACAGCGGGGTCGCCGCGTCCAGGGTCGCGGTGATCGCCGCGCCGGCGGTCAGCCTCGACAGGTCGACCTTGAGTCGGATCATGCCGCCGGCGGGCAGGAACGCGACGGGCAGGTTCTGCGCCGCGGCCATGGTCCGGGCCAGGAGCGTATACGGATTGTCCGGATCCGGCTTGGCCTCGACGAACCGCACGCCGGGGGGCAGATCGAGCAGGAAGGGCGTGAAGTGCGGATTGCTCACGTACAGATCGAGGGTTCGTCGCGACGCGTCGGTGACGTCGAATCTGGTGCACGTGATCGCGCCCGGTACGAACTTCTCGACGTCGAGGGCGAGGGTGAGCGCCGGATACGCGCACTCGACGGTGGGCGGGTTCGCCACACGTTTGCCGATGCCCAGGACGCCGTCGGTGCTCAGCAGGTTCCTCGCCTTGGTCACGGTGGTCGAGATCGCGCTTTCGACGTCCCACCAGCCGATTCCCCAGAGCGAGAAGCGGTCCGTGCCCACCGAGACCCGATGCCGTGCCGTGTCCACGTGTTCCGGCGTCAGCGCCTGCCACTCGTTGCCCTCGTAGCGCAACACCCTTAGGTTCTCGACCTGTTGCGGCGTCGCCTGGGCCGGGTAGTCCAGGGTCACCACGGCCCGTCCCTTGGCGAGTTCGCCGCCCCGTACCTCGATCCTGGTCGGCTTGCCGAAGAGCTTGTACGCGCCGCTCGGCGGCGGCGCGTCGTCGACGGTACTCAGGTGCAGGACCGGCGAAGCCCCCTTGAATGCCTTGGCGGGTGCCGAAACGGACACGCCCCCTTGGGGGTTGGCCCCCTCGACGGAGTTCTTGCCGTCGCCATCGCCTCCACCGCCCGACGTGCATCCGGCGACCACGGCCACGGTCACCGCGAGCACCACCGCCGTCCGAACGCGCGCCGCGGCCCACGACCACGCCGTCATGTCCCCCACCATCCCCACTTCACGCCCGTCACGGCTCCACCGGACGTCTCCGCCACGCCCCCCACGAGCGCGCATCCGTCGATCATGCGCGGAACAGCCCCGATCCGAGGGCATGTTCGGCCAAACCGACGAACGAATCACACAACGAATCGGCAACACACAACCGGTATCACCCCATTCACGTCACCTGCCCCTGCGGCGACCGCCTTCCACGACGCGGGCGCCGCCGCCTACGGCCCCGGGCAGCTCCCGGGCTCAGGCCCTGGTCATGGTGGACGTGTATCCGCCTCCGCCGGGGTAGACCCACTCACCGGTCATCACCGTGTCGTCGGCGTTGAAGGTGCCCCGGAAATACGCCGGACTGCCCTTCGCCCCCGCCCAGATGGTGAGTGTGTCGCCGACGAGCTCGTAGACGTAGTCGAACGTGTTGCCGTTCGAGTCGTAATACCGCGACACCACGTCCGCGCCGGCGGGCTCACCGAACGGACGGAGGTTCCCGATCACTTCCAGGCCACTGACCGGCTCACCGAACTGGGTGAGTTCCACCTGCCGGCTCAGGAAGAACCCACCGGGCATCCACTCGTACGGCCTCACCCTGTTGCTGCTGTGCTGCCACCCCGTGCTGAGCCCCGACTCCCAGGTGGCACTCACGCTGCGCGCGGTCGCCGGCCTCACAACCGCCGAAATCGCGCACGCCCACGGAACGACCGAGGCGACGATGGCGACGCGGATCAGCCGCGCCAAACGGCGACTGGGGGACGCCGGAGCCCGCTTCACCCTGCCCACCGACACGGACCGGGCCTCCCGGATGAGCGCCGTCATGCGCGTGCTCTACCTCGTTTTCAACGAGGGCTACACCGCCTCCGCAGGAGGCGAACTCGCCCGCGCGCGGCTGACGAGCGAGGCGATTCGGCTGACCCGGATGCTCGTCGACGCGGTGCCGGACGACGACGAGGCGACCGCCCTCCTGGCGCTGATGCTGCTCACCGAGTCGCGACGGCCGGCCCGCACCGGCGACGACGGCGCGTTGATACCGCTGGACCGGCAGGACCGCTCCCGGTGGAACCGCGATCTGATCCGCGAGGGCACCCGCCTGATCGACGGCGTCTGGCACCGCCGTGAGACGGGCCCCTACCGACTCCAGGCGGCGATCGCGGCGCTGCACGCCGCGGCCGCCACGCCGGAGGCGACGGACTGGCCGCAGATCGCGATGCTCTACCTGTGGCTGGAACGGCTCGCCCCGACCGCGCCGGTGCGACTGGCCCGGGTGGTCGCCGTCGCACGCGCGTACGGCCCGGTTCGGGGGCGGGCGCTGCTCGACGACCTCAACCGGCGCCACGCATTGGATCGGGATCCGCTCACTCGCCGCCGCGAACGCGCGGTGCGTGCCCACCTCGCACATGCCATCGGCGACACGGCGGCCGCGAGGACGCTGTACCGCGAGGCCGCCGCGCTGACGGACAACGGGGTCGAGCGCCGCTACCTGCTCGACGAAGCCGACCGTCTCACCCCACGAACCGATCACCCGTCCCCGGGCGACGCCCGCGACGTGCCGGCGACACCGAAGGGGACGTCCCACCTGCCCCCCGAACCCAGCGAGTAGCGTCGGGGCCGGCGCGGTGGCCCACGCTCCGTTTCCGGCCCCCACCGCTGAGGAAGCCGACCTTGGGCATCAGGTGGGCGGTAGCGAGTTTGGCGGCGCGGTCGAAGGCGGCCTCAGGGTTGCAGGTGAACATCGTGTCGGGCGCGCGGTCCCGGGGGGATTGTGGGGCCCGGACGCCCACCGCGCGACGCGTGCTGCCGGTGGGGTGGGGCGGACCGACGGGCGGATCGTCGCCGCAATTCCCCGAGCACCGAAGGCGGGCGGAGGTTGACCTCGACGGTGGCGTTGCGGCCCGGGGAACAGGTCGGGATCGACACCGCGCGTCTCGATGTCCCGGCCCTGTTCGAGGACGGCACGTGGTGGATCCCACGTCGCCTGGAACGCTGTTACGCCGACTTGACCGACCCCGCGCTGCGTCATCGCACGATCGGCGAGATCGCCGCCCGCTGGGGGATGCGGCCCGGCGACGTCGGCCGCGTGTTCCGCAACGCCTACGGCGCCGCGCCCCACGAGATCCGAGCGCGTGCTCGGGACGCGGACGGTCCGCGCGCCGCAGGCTGACGGGCGGCGCGGACGGCTGCCCGCCCACCGGTGGCCGGTTCCGATGCCGGGACCGGTCCGGACGTCGCACAAGTGGGCCGGGCTGTGTGGGAACACGCGCAAGGGTCATGCCGCGAATTCCTGCCGGGGCCGTGCGCCCGATGCGGAGAAGTGCCGCGCTGCGTACGGATGACGCCGTGATCCGGCCCGCGCCACAGTGAGGGAGCACCACGAGGTACTACCGAAGGGCATTCTCGTGAAGAAGAAGACCGCCGTTCGCGCCTCGTTCGTGCTCGCGTCCGCCGTCGCGGGACTGGTCGCGTTCTCGGGCGCCGCACACGCCACCTCGACTGTGGCACCGTCCTACAACAACTCCTCCAACGGTGTGAGCCTGCCATACGTACCCGGGGCGAGGTATTCGGCCACGAACCCCGGTACCGCGGGCGAATACACAACCCTTCCGGACTGGGCGGTCGCCCGGCTGTCGGTGTACCCGTAAGCCCTACCGCCGACGCGCCGCGGTCGAGTCGAGGAAGCATGCCCGAGGAACGAGTCGGGGTCCGCGCGACCTCGGTCGTCGTGGCCGCGGACTCCTGCGTGTCACGACGCCGACGGTGCCGTAACGGGGGTGTTCGTACGCCTCGGGGACCGTGCCCGGGAAACCACCGCGGGTAGGGCTGTGGGCCGCGTCAGGGCCGGCTCGGGCGCGGCCGGACGGGTCCGGGGCCGGGCCGGGTTCCTTCGCGCTGCTCGACGAGGAGGGTGTTGAGTGCGGCGCGCAGAGTTGCCGTGTCGACGTCGAGCAGAATCGGCAGCTTCACGGGCGGGAGCGGACCTGCGGCGCTGCCGCGTTCGACCAGCACGTAGCTTTGCGGTGCCCGACCCGCGGCGATCCCGGTCCGGAACTCGGCCACGTCCTCCCACGCCACGACGCGCCGCCCGCGGACCGCGATGCCGTCCGCGTCGACCCGCAGCCGCACACGCGGCACGACCAGCCAGATGATCCACACGACGACGGGCACCAGCGGCACCGCCATGACCGGGACGAGCACCTTGGGCATGTCCGGATTCGGACTCGCGAACGACCCCGCCATCGCCGCGAGCAACGGCACCGTACAGCCGGCAATGGCCGCGAGTGCCTTCGTGGAGGTCCGCGCTTCGAACGCGCCGTCGCGCCGAACGCCGTCGGCGACGCGACGCATTGCTTGCCATTCGTCCAGCGGGCTGCGCTCCATGCGGCCACGCTAGCGGCACCGACGCCACCTGGTTCTTGACGCGTTCGATCATCCGGCGGGGGTGGTGCGAACCGCGGGCGGCCTGGAACTAGGCTTCAGGGCATGATGTTCGGCACTGATCGCACCGTGGAGAGCCGGCTCGTCCGGGTGGAGCAGAAACTCGATCTGATCCTGCGACACCTTGGCGTCGAGGACGATGACCCGGACCTCGCCGAGGTGCGAGCACTCGTGGTCGAAGGCAAAACGATGCACGCGATCAAGGTCCACCGGGAGAAGACCGGCGTAAGTCTCAAGGAGGCGAAGGACGTGGTCGACGCCATCAAGGCGGGACGCCGCTGACCTCCGGTACCGCGTCAGGTTCCCGCCTCACAGGGGCGCGCGGCCCGACCCGGCACTGGAACGGTCCCCGCCCGCGTCGGCTCGCAGCGCACCATCGGGCGTCTTGAGTCGATCACCGCCACCCGCGAGGATGGTCGCGCCACGCTCGGTCGTCGAACCCCCACCCCGGAGGCGGAAGTGCGCACACGTGTGAAGCGTCGAATGGTGCTGGGCATCGCGTCGATCGCGCTGGGCGGTGGCGTCGTGATCGGCGCCGCGGCCCAACTGGCGAAGATGATCGTGCCCGGCGCGGCGTGACGAAGGGCGCCGGGCCGCGGGCGTGCACCCGCCCGCGCCCGGCACGGCCGGAGCCTCGCCCTCCGGCACAGACCGAATCCGCAGGTCACCAAGCACAGACCGACCCTCTCGATCGATGCCGCACCCCCGGCGTGCCTCTGAGTTGGTCCGGGTTCAGGGGTGACGGTCATCGGGTGGTGGAGCCGGCGGGGCGGGTTCATTTCGATGTCGTTGTCGACTTCTTCGAGGCGACCGCGATCTGTTTCGTCCGACACGGATGGGGCGAGATCGCGGACTGCGCGGTGGAGGTGGCGCACCCGATGGAGGGCGGGCGTGCGGGTCGTCACCGACGCGGTGTTGACGCCGGAGCACCGGTGGTTGTGCGTGGCGCCCGGTGCGGAAGCTCGGCGCGGTTTTCCGGAACCACCGCCCCACCACCCACCCCCGGAATCAGCCGCTCGCACGATCGCCTGCCGGTGGTGGATGGCCGCCGCCCGATTCGGATAAGGCCGAGCGCCGACGCGTCCTAGGGTTCCGGGGAAATCGGCGCTCTGGAGGCGTATATGGACGGCTATCGCGGTGCGCGGACGGCCGTGATCGTGGGTGCGGGAGTGGCCGGTCTGACCGCGGCGACCGCGCTGGCACGCGACGGGTGGCGGGTCGAGATCGTGGAGATCGGCCCGCCGGAGGCGACGTCCGGGTGGGGGTTGTGCCTGACCGGTCCTTCGCTGCGCGTGCTGGACGAGTCGGGTCTGGCGGACGCGTGTGTGGCCGAGGGCTTCGGCATGAACACGATCACGCACGTGGACGTGAACGGCGAGCGGGCGGACGAGATCCGGCTGCCGCGGCTCATCGGTGCGCGGCGGCCGGCGATGGTCGGCATCGCGCGCCCCGTACTGCACCGGATCCTGCGCGCGGAAGCCGAGCGGTGCGGCGTGGAGATACGCCACGGAGTGACCGTTGCCGCGGTGGAGCAGGAGGGCGAGGCGGTCCGGGCGCGGTTGTCGGACGGGACGGTCCGCGAGGTGGCGCTGCTGGTGGGCGCGGACGGGATCCGCTCGACGACGCGGGACCTGCTGGGGCTCCGGACCTCTCTCGACTTTCACGGGCAGATGGTCTGGCGGGCTCTGGTACCCCGCCCGCCGTGGGCCACCGGGATCCACCAGTTCGCCGGGAAGACCGACACGGCCGGCCTCGTGCCCCTCTCGGACACGCAGGCGTACGTGTTCCTGACCGAGAACGGGGTGGAACGCGGCGTCCTGCCCGACACCCGACTCGCCCCGCGCCTACAGGAGTTGCTGGAGCCCTTCCCCGGTCGGGTGCGGGAGATCCGCGCCATGGTGTCCGGGTCGGCATCGGTGGTGCGCCGCCCGGTCCTGACGGCGCTCCTGGCGGGCGCCTGGAATCGGGGCAACAGCGTGGTCATCGGTGACGCCGCGCACGCGCCCGCACCGCAGATGGCCAGCGGCGCCGCCCTGGCCGTCGAGGACGGCCTCCTGCTGGCCCGGGAACTCGGGCGGCACGCATCGGTCGGCGCGGGGATTCGGGCGTTCGTCGGCCGGCGTACGCGGCGCTGCCGAACGCTCGTGGAGACCTCGGTGGCGATCGTCGGCCTGGAACAAGCGCGGCGCCACTTCGAGGCGTATCCGCTGGTCGATTCCTGCCACCGGCTGATGGCCGAGCCCGCGTAACCAACCGGCGCGAACGGCGTCTTCGACGACCCGCCGTTCGCGCGACGGACGAGGAGAGACGGATGTCCGCCACGACTACCCGAACCCTGCCCGAGGCGCGGCAGTGGCTGCGCGAGCACCTGGAGCAGCGCAAGAACCCTTTCAACGCCATCGGGCACGATGCCGCCGCGCGGCACATCGAAACGCTTCCGGGCATCGATCCCCAGTCCTGGGCCGGGCATTGGCTGGCCGGGGCGGAGGTCTTCGCGGCCCGGGCGCGCACGGCCGAGCAGAGCGGCGACCGCGACGAAGCGCTGGAGAACTGGTGGCAGGCGTACCAGTTCGCGTTCCTGGGCCGATACCCCTCCCCGCTGCACCCGGCGAAGCAGCACGCGTACGACCGAGCGGTGGAGTACTTCGGCCGGGTGTCCGCGCTGGAGCGCGTGCCGGTTCGGCACGTGACGTTGCCCTTCGGCGGGCGTGCCGGCGAGGGGGACGTGCTGCGGTTCTTCGTGGCACGTCCACCCACGGGAGCCGTGCGCCCTCCGGTGGTGATGATGTGGGGCGGGATCGACGTGTGGAAGGAGGAGAGCTACGCGCGCGGCCGACTGCTGCGCGAACGCGGGTTCGCCACCCTGCACATCGACATGCCCGGGGTCGGGCAGTCGCCGGTGCACGCCGGCCGGGACGCCGAGCGGCAGTGGGATCCCGTCTTCGCCTGGCTGCGCGAGCAAAAGGACCTGGACGCCGACCGGGTGGCGGCACTGGGGCTTTCGTTCGGCGGCTACTGGGCGATGAAACTCGCCCACACCCATCGCGAGCGGTTGGCCGCCGCCGTCAACTGGGGCGGGGGCGTACACCTGACCTTCCAGCCCGAATGGCAGGAGCGCAGCCGCGACGCCTCGTCCTATCTGATGGACCTGATGCCGGCCAGGGCCCGCATCTTCGGCGGCAGCACCTTCGAGGACTACGTCGACCGCTGCGCCGAGTTGTCCCTGCTCGACCAGGGCGTGCTGGACATGCCGTGTTGCCCGCTGCTTCTGGTCAACGGCAGGGACGACCTGCAGAACGCTTCGGCCGACGTCTTCCTGGCCCTCGAGCACGGGGGCGCCAAGACGGCCCGAATGTTCCCCGGCGGCCACATGGGCGAAGGGCCCGTGCTGCCCACCGTCGTGGACTGGCTGACCGAACGACTGAGCTGACCGGCAGGGCTCGAAGAGGAGAGCACCATGAACAACAGCAGTGCAATCACCCACCTGCGGCACATCGACATCGCCATGCCGAACCTCGCCGAACAGCGCCGGTTCTACACCGAGTTGTGGGGGCTGACCGAGACCGCCGGCGACACCGGCGTCTCGTTTCTCGCGGCCGAGGGCTCACCGGAGCAGTACGTGGTGCGGCTGCGCCAGGATGCCCGCAAGCGTACCGACCTGATCGCCTTCGGCGCCGCCGGCGCGGACGATGTCGACGCGCTGGCCGTACGACTGACCGCCGAGGGCGTGCGGTTGGTCCACGAGCCGCGGTCGCTGGACACGCCCGGCGGCGGCTACGCGGTCCGCTTCTTCGACAACGAGGGCCGCGTGGTCGAGGTCTCCGCCGACGTCGCCGCCCGTCGACACCGCAGGATCGAGCGCCGCGAGTCGGTTCCCGTGCGCCTGTCCCATGTGCTGATGAACTCTCCCACCCCGGAGGCCACGGTGGCCTGGTACATCGAGCACCTGGGGTTTCGTCTCTCGGACACGATGTGCGTGGGCGACCGCGGCGAGATCATGTGGTTTCTGCGATGCAACAACTTTCACCACAGCTTCGGCATCGTGCGCGGGCCGCACGCGGCCTTCCACCACGCCTCCTTCGAGATGCGGGGCATCGACGAGTTCATGCGCGGCACGGGCCGGATGCGGCGCCGGGGCGTCGAGCGGCTGTGGGGACCGGGGCGGCACCGTGCCGGTGACAACTCCTTCAGCTACTTCCTCGACCGTGCGGGCAACACCGTCGAATACACCACCGAGTTGGAGGTCCTGGACGAGGACACCTGGCACCCGCACGTCTTCGACCTGCGCGACCCCGCCAACGCGGACCAATGGGGCACGGCCGAGGAGATGAACGAGTTCATCGCCGCCAAGTCCCACAACGACGTCGATCCGGGGCTGTTCACGGCCCCGCCGATGTGAGCGCAAAGGAGAACGGCGTGGAACCCGCGTACTTCCGGCTCGTCGGCAGTTGGCGGTTGGCCGACTGGAAGGTCTTCACCGAGGCCGGGCCGGTCGACCCGCCGCTCGGCCCGGCCGAGCGCTGCACCGGCCTGCTGATCTACACCCCGGAGGCGACGATGAGCGCCCACCTGACGCTGATGGACCGGCCCCGCTTCGCCGACGCCTCGCTCGACGGCGGCAGTTCGCGGGAGAAGGCCGCGGCGTACGGCTCGATCATCTCGTACGCCGGCACCTGGGATCTCGACGAGGCCACCGACACCGTGGTGCACCACGTCCGGATGGCCACCTTTCCCAATTTCGTGGGCATCGACCTCGAGCGCGTCTGCGTCTTCGAGGACGACGACACGCTCAGGCTGGACACACCGCCGATGCTCATGGGCGGCGAGGCCCGTGCCAGTTACGTCCTGTGGCGGCGCACGAACGGAAGGAACGGCTGATGCGCGAGGTCCGCCGGATCGTCACCGGGCACACCCCCGCGGGCCGGCCGGCCATCGTGGAGGACGCCGTGTGCCCGCATGTACAGACCACCGCCGGCGCGCGGGTGGCCAACCTGTGGGTGCACCGGGGGACGCCGCGCAACAGCGGCGTCTACGCCGACCCGGTCGGGCCCGACGTGCCGCTGCCGCCTCCCGCCGGCGGAGGCACGCTGCGCGTGGTCGAGTTCGGGCCGCGAGAGCCGGGCCGCGCGCCGTACACGCACCGGACCGAATCGCTCGACTACGCCGTCGTCCTCGCCGGTGAGATCGTGGCCGTCGTTGGTACGGACGAGACCGTCATGCGGCCGGGCGATGTGCTGATCCAACGCGGTACCAGCCACGCCTGGGACAACCGGTCCGACGCCGCGTGCACCATCCTCTTCGTGCTGCTGGACGCCGAACCGCTGACCGAGGGGCCGTAATCGCGCACCACGGCCCGCCGGTAGGGCCGTGGTGCCGTTCCATCGCACTGGAGACGACATGACATCCCACCCCGGCACGCCCTGGGACTACGACATCATCCAGATCGGCTGTGGGCCGGTCGGGCAGACCATGGCCGCGCTGCTCGGCCGGCGCGGCCACCGGGTCGGCGTCTTCGAACGTTGGCCCGCGCCGTACCCGCTGCCCCGGGCCGGTCACGTCGACCACGAGACCATGCGCGTCCTGCAGTCCGCGGGCGCCGCACACGACTTCGAGCCGCACGCGATCCCCGTCCGGGACTACGACTGGCTCAACGCCGACGGCGACCTGCTGCTGCACCTGGACTGGAGCCGGCCGACCCCGTCGGGTTGGAGGTCCGACTACCTCATGTTCCAGCCGGACCTGCAGGACGCGCTGCTGGCCGCCGTGCGGCGCCGGCCCTCGGTGGATGTGCACTGGGGTTGGAATGCCACCGGGTTCACGTGGCACGACGATCATGTCGAGGTCACACTCGCCCACGGCACCGTCGTCGACGGCGCCTGGGTGCCCGACGGTGCCACTCGCGGCGTCACCGCGGCCTGGCTGATCGGGGCCGACGGCGCCAACTCCACCGTCCGCGAGGCCGCCGGAATCGGCCGGCAGGACCTCGGCTTCGAGGAGGACTGGCTGGTCGTCGACATCGAGCCGAAGGATCCGGACCTGCGGATCGACATGCCCGAGGCGGCCCAGTACTGCGACCCCGCGCGGCCGGTCTCGCTGTTCCGATGGCTCGGCCGCGCGCACAGCCGCTGGGAGTTCATGCTGCTGCCCGGCGAGAGCGCCGAGGAGATGAGCGAGGAGGCCCGCTGCCGGGAACTGCTGTCGCGGTGGGGGATCACCCCGGCCGAGGCCACCATCATCCGGCGCACCGTCTACACCTTCCGCTCCCTGATCGCCGACACCTGGCGCCACGGTCGCGCCCTTTTGATCGGCGACGCGGCGCACCTGATGCCGCCGTTCATGGGTCAGGGCATGTGCTCGGGCATCAGGGACGCCGCCAACCTGGCGTGGAAGCTGGACCTGGTGCTGCGCGGGCGGTACGACGCCTCCCTCCTCGACACGTACACCGCCGAACGCCGCCCGCACGCGCACCGGGTCACCACCATGTCGATGGAACTGGGCCGCATCGTGTGCGTCTCGGACCCCGAGCGGGCCGCCGCGCGCGACCGGGCGTTTCTGGCCGGCGACGTGCCCCCGCCGGCGCCGTTCCCGGTACTGACGGACGGGCTGCTGCACCGCGACGCACACGGCGCCGCGGCCGGACCGGCCGGCACCCTCGGCGTACAACCACGCGTGCACTGGGAGCAGCGCACCGGCCTGTTCGACGACGTCGTCGGCGACGGCTGGATCCTGATGAGTCTGCTACCGCCCGACCGACTCCCCCTCGACGCGGAGCACCACGCCTTCCTGCGGCTGCTGGACACCCGCGTCGTGCACATCACCCGCGCCAAGGCCCCCGGCGCCGTGATCGACCTGGACGGCGACGCCACCCGATGGCTCACCGAACACGACGCCGAACTCGCGCTCGTACGGCCCGACTTCTACGTCTTCGGCGCGGCCCGCGCAGACCTGGCGGGCGTACTCGTCGACTCCCTGCGCGACCGACTGCGCCGGTACACCCCGAAGGTGCCCACATGATGGGCGACCGCCGCGCGGCCACCGACCCCGACGTGCTCGCCGCCAATCGGGCGCACAAGCGGGCCATGCCGCTGCAACGCCTCCTGGGCAACGGGATGGACTGGGCGGACGCCGTGGAACTGCACGCTCGGGCCGACCGGGGGGAGGCGTGGCACCGAGCCGCCCTCGCCCTGGGTCTGCGCGATGCCGAACGCGCCGATTCCGCCCTCGCGTGCGGACACCGGCGGACCGCCCGCGACTGGTACCTCGCCGCAGCCGCCTGCTACCGCTTCGGCCAGGTCCCGCTGCCCGACAGCGATCCGGACAAGGTCCTCCTCTACCGGCACCTCATCGACGCCTTCGGGCGGGCCGGCGCTCTGCACGATCCCCCGGTCGAGCGCATGTCCCTGCCCTGGGGCGGCGGACAACTGCGCGGCTGGCTGTTGCGGCCACGGACCGCGCGTCCGCCCACCGTGATCGTCGTCGGCGGTTTCGACGGCTGGCGCGAGGAGTACTACAGCGGTGCCGTTCACCTGCTGGATCGGGGTGTCGCGGTTCTGCTGGCGGACGCTCCCGGGCAGGGCGAGAGCAGGCTGTTCACCGGCCTGACCCTGGGCCGCGACTTCACCGGGGCCTTCTCGGCCATGGTCGCCTGGCTCGGCGGCGACCGCGGGCTCGGCGACCGCGTCGGCATCTGGGGCAACAGCATGGGCGGCTTCCTCGCGGCTGCGGCCGCGATCGACGACGACCGCATCGACGCCTGCTGTGTCAACGGGGGGACCGTCACCCCGGGTGAATTTCCCCGGCGCTACCCACGCGTGGCGGACAAGGCCCGACTGCTGCTCGGCGCCGCCGACACCGACCGGGCGCTGGAGGCCCTGGCCGAGTTCCGTCTGAGCGCCGCCGACCTGTCCCGCCTGACCTGCCCGCTCCTGGTCCTGCACGGCACCCCGGACCCCGTCTTCCTCGTCGAGAACGCCCGCGCCCTGTACGAGGGCGCCGCGAGCCGGGACAAGGCCTGGCACGAATGGCCGGACGGTGACCACTGCCTCTACAACCACCCGCTGGAGAAACACACGCTGGTCGCCGACTGGTTCGCCGACCGTCTCGTGGCAACGACGACGGATCACCGCTGATCCGGCACGCGGCCGGCCCCGGTGTGCCGCGTCGGCCCGCGCCGTCCGCCGAAGCGGCAACCGGCCATCGGTTCGCACGCCCCGGCGCGCACCGGGACTCGACTCCGCCGACCGCCGTGATCGACAATGGCCCCCGGGAGGTGAACCCACATCGTGCCGACCCCGCTGCGCAACCACCTCATCACCAGATCCCGAAACCCCGCCGACCTGCTCAACGCCGCCACCCGCCTGTTCGGCGGCTCGATCACCACATCGCCTCTGGACGAGCTGTGCGGCGGCGATCACGAACTGCGCGGCGTCGCCGCGCACGACTTCGCGGTGGGCTACTTCGCCTCGCCACTCGACGTGCGCGTCGCCTCGACCAGGGGCCGTGACCGCGGCTCGTACTTCGTCAACATCGGTGTCTCCGGCACCATCTCGGCATCGTGCGGCGGCCTGCGCGCCGGCCTCGACGAGGCGACGGCGGGAGTCGCCAACCCCGGGGACACCCAGGAACTGCGCCCCCTGCGCGGCCAAAGGACGCGGTTCCTGGGGCTGCGGATCGCCGCCGCCCTGGTCGACCAGGAATTCGCCGCGCTGACCGGACGTCCCCCGGTGTCCACCGTGCGCTTCGATTTCGCTCTCGACCTGGCCGAGTCCAAGGGCCGGACGGTGCGGCTGCTGGTCGGTTCCCTGCTCGAACAGTTGGACTCGGGCGACCCGCTGTTCCGGCGCGAGGAGCTCCAGCGCAGCCAGGTGCGTTGTCTGGTCACCGCCCTGCTCCTGGGCCAGCCGCACTCCCACACCGGCGAGTTGCACGACGGTCCGCAACCCGGCTACCCGCGCTCCTTGCGGGCAGCGCTCGCGTTCATCGAGGCGAACCTCGCCGAGCACATCAGTCTCGGCGACATCGCCGATGCCGCGGGCTGCAGCCCGCGGACGCTCGGCTCCGCGTTCCGCGACAGGCTCGGCCTCTCGCCCATGGTCTACGTCCGCAACCTGCGGCTCGACCGGATTCGGGAGAACATCCTCGCCTCCACCGACCCCGTCGGCACGATCGCCTACCGGTGGGGCGTCTCGCATCTCGGCCGCTTCGCCGGCGAGTATCGCGACCGTTTCGCCGAACTGCCCTCCCACACCGCGCTCCGCAGGTAGCCCGACGCCGTCCCTCGCCGACGGCGCGAGCCGATCATGCGGGGGTGTCCGGTCGAGCCGTGCGCCGGTGGCCGTACGGTGCCCTTGTGATCACCTCCATCGAACTCATCGCCCGTTCCGAGGCCGCCGGCGGAGCCCTCCCGCTGCTCACGCTCGACGAGTTCTTCGTGGGCAACCACGCGCAGGACTCCCTCGCGCCGAACCGATGGGAGGTGGACCGTCGCGCCGACGCACGTCCCGAACTCGCGGAGATCCACCGGCGGTTGCGTGTTCTTCAAGAAGCGCCCGACGTCGCGTGGATCCGCGTGCAGCCGCATGACGACCTCGTCTGTCGCGACGGCGTCGTGGCCGAGGCCGTCGCGGTGTGCACGAGCGCCTCGACGCGGGAGATCGAACGCCGAGTGGATCACGAATCGTTGTGCGCCGACGGGGTGATCGAAGGATTCGTGTACCCGGTCGACCGGTTCACCGATCTTCCCGACAACCCCGAAGGCCACCGGGTCGTGTCCCTGGTCTGGGACTGAGCACCGAACCCGCGCGGCGGGTTCGCCGAGTGGGCCCCAGGTGGTGGCGATCCGAACAGGTGCGTTGTGGCGTGGCGGAGCGGGTTGCGAGTGTGCAACGAGCGCTTACCCGTGCGGAGTCGCGCGCCACGATGGGTGTATGTCTTCGCGCCCCGATACGCGGCCGATGGGTGGTTGCCTGTTGTGGCTCGGCCGGTTCGTCCTGGCCGTGATCACCCTGGCGGTCGTCACTGTCCTCGGCGGACTGTACGCGTGCCACCGGCAGTTCGCGGCGGCCGAGAGGGAGAAGGAGGCGTACGAGCGGCACCGCGCGGAGGAGAGGCGCGCCCGGGACGATCTGGAGGTGCCTTTCGGGGTCTTCGGCCGGCCGGCGAGTGCCGAGTTCGAGCGCTTCGGATTCGACCGGTGTTGGCGCGACACCACGACCCGACCGAAGCCGCAGGCGGGCATGATGGGCGTGATCTGCACCTCCACGGCCGTGCACTTCTACGGTGCGGACGATCCCACGACGTCGACGGCCGACTTCGTGCGCGAGGCGCGAAGGCTCGGGTTGACGCCGGACACGACGACCTGGGCGCGGCCACAACCGGTTCCGGACCTGCGCTTCCCGGACCCGACGCCGCCTCCGGGGGCGGGCGAGCAATACGGTCCGCCCGGGGGGAGCGGCCTGCGTGCCGAGCCCGTGCGCTGGCAACACGCCTACACCGAGCACCCCTTCGTCGTCCGCGCATCCGTGACGACCCACTACCGGGCCGAGCGCACCAAGCCGAAGCCCACCCCACCCCGCACCCCGATGTTCCCCCCGCCCCCCGCCACCTGCGCAGGCGGCCACCGCCCGTGGAGTTGCCTGTGACCCGCCGACGGCGGGACGGGTGGGCCGACTCGCTCGGGATGGTCTGGAACCGCCCCGACGCGACCGGGCGGCGGTCGCGGGCGAGGCTTGCGATGGGCGGTGGATCGTGGGCATCGATCCGGACGGAGCTCCGGGGTGGCTCTCCTCGGCGTCGGCCGCTGTTCGGCCGGGGGCAATGCCCTCGATCGTCGGCGCTACCGGTCGGGGTACGCGGCCTGCAGGCGTATGAACATCTCCCGTGTGTCGGCCGCGGAGAAGATCGTCACCTCCGCGTCTCCCGCACTCGCGGACAGGTTCCATTCGCCTTCCTCGTCTTGCCACGGACTGCTCATGTGCATCGTTCCGAAGCCGCGTTGAACCACCACGAAGGCGAAACCGCGACTCGACATCATGTCGCTCATACCGGAGCGCCCCATGAGCAGATCGGCGAGCGCTTCGGCGGCGTTGTCGCCGCGCACGAGGTCCGAGGACATGGCGAATTCCCGTGCGTGCAGATGCTTCAAGGTCACCGCCGTGTGCGTGCGGTCCTCGTCCCGCTGCCACGGTGGAACAGTCCAGTCGAAAGTCATACGCAACCTTCCCACGAGGGCCGGAAGGGCGGCCGGGCGAGGCAGGGTGCCGGCGCAGCCCCGAACTCTGCAACACCACACAGCGATGGCACGGTGGCGAGTATCGCTTCGGCGGTGTGCCGCGCGGGTTCGCCGGTTCCGCTGCGGCGAAGTCTCGTGCAGGAGGGGGACTTTCGCCGAATCGAGTGAGCGTCCGACGACGCGCCACGGCCGGTTGCCGGACGCACCGGCCCGGGTGATGCGGGCGATCGGTGCGCCGGGCAGCACGTGGCCGAACGGTGAACGCGGCTCGACCGCACCGGCGGTGCGGGTGCGATTGCGGTCAGGGGCCGCTTGTTCGCCCATTTGGTCCTGTATGTCATGTATGCGGCATGAAAGTTGGTACGCTCCCGGTCGTGACGTTGACACCCAGTTTTCGGGCGCACGGACTCGACCACATGTTCCTCGGATGGGAGGAGCGCGATCCGGGGCGCTCGGATGTCTCGGGAATCGCACATTTCGAGGGCGCCCCACCGCGTGTGGAGGATCTGCGCGCGTGGCTGGCGGGCTTCGTCGATGTTCTGCCGGGACTGACCTGCCGGCTCGTGGGCTCGTCACGGCGCGCCCGGTGGGTCCACGACCCGCACTTCGATCTCGCCCGGCACGTCGTGGAGGTCGAGGTGGCCGGGGACACGCCCCTCGAAGCGGTGGCGGCCCGCGTGCTCGACCGCCCGCTGGAACGGGATCGGCCCGACTGGGACCTGTCGCTGATCCACGGCTACAAACCCGGCTGCTACAGCCTGTGTTACCGCGTCCACCACTGCTGCCAGGACGGCGGCGCGGCGTCGCACACTCTGCGCACCGTGCTCACCGGCACCGGCATCGGCGCCGCCGCGACCGGGACGAGCCGGCCCGCACCGCTGCCGGGACGGGTGGTGCGGGCCGCCGCGCTGATGGGCCGGCAGCTGGGCGAGATCGCCGCGACGAGCGTCGTCGGGGCGGGCGCGGCGACACCGCTGTCGGGGCGACGTCGTCTCCTGTACGCCCACGTGGACACGGCACGCCTGCGGCGTGTGGCCCGGCCGCTCGGCGGCGGCCCGAACGAGGCCCATCTCGCCGCGCTCACCGGCATGTTGCACCGGTGGTCGGCGGCGTCCGGAGTGCGGCTGCGCCGGCCCGCGCTGTTCCTGGCCGTCGATGCCCGCCGTCCCGACGACCTGCCGTCGTGGGGCAACCGTGTGCTGGCCCTGCGATTGCCCCTGCTCGCCGCGTGCGATTCACCCCGGGAGCGTCTGGTGGACCTCATCGCCCGAGGCGCCGCCGCGCGGCGTCGTCGCGCGGCGGCACAGGACCTCGTGCGGTGGCTGCCCGGCCGCCTCTGCGGTTGGCTGCTGGGGCGGCAACTGCATCCCCGGCATGTGATCGGCGGCAGCACCACGCTCGTGTTCACCGCCGGCGCGGGCTTCGACCCGAAGTTCGTGGCCTTCCATCCCGCTCTGCCGCCCGGTCACCTGTTCGTGGCGGCCCTGCTCGTCCACGGCACGAGGGCACAACTGTGCCTCGTCGTCGACGAGGCGCTGCCCCTCGGGGAGCGGATGGCCGACTTCTACCTCCAGGCACTGGCCCACCTCGAAGCGCCGGCGCCGCCCGTCGTCCCGACACAACCGCCGCGGGCGGAGCCGATCCACTCGTGAGACTGCTGATCCTCGGCGGAACGTGGTTCCTCGGCCGTGCCGTGGCCGAGGAGGCCGTCCGGCGCGGCCTGTGCGTCACCACGTTCAACCGCGGCCTGTCGGGCCCCGACACACCCGGCGTCCGGGCCCTGCGCGGCGACCGCTCGTCGCCCGACGCCATGCCGAGCCTGTCGGCGTATGGCCCCTGGGACGCCGTGATCGACACCAGCGGCTACATCCCGCGCACCGTTCTGCACGGCGCGCGCAGCCTCCACGAGGCCGTCGACCGCTACGTGTTCGTGTCGAGCGCCGCCGCCTACCGCGACTGGCCCGAGCGGCATGTGAGCGACGAGTCGGCGATCCGGAACTGCCCACCGGACGCCACCGGTTCACCGCCGGGTTCCGTGCGGCCGTTCGCGCCGCAACGGTACGGAGAGCTCAAGGCGGGCTGCGAACGCGCCGTGCGCTCCGTCTTCGGCGACCGGTCGACGATGTTGCGGGCCGGCGTCCTGGTCGGCCCGTACGAATACGTCGGCCGTCTGCCGTGGTGGCTGCGGCGCGTGCGGCGCGGCGGGACCGTACTCGCCCCGGGGGATCCGAACCGGCAGGTGCAGGTCACGGATGTGCGCGACATCGCCGCGTTCGCCCTCGACGTGGCCGCGCGCTCGCAGGACACGTCGTTCAACCTCACCACGCCCCTCGACGGATCGCTCACCTTCGCCCGAATGCTCCACGCCTGCCGGCTGACCACCGGCTCCACGGCCTCCTTCGCGTGGGTGGACGACGGCCTCCTGCGGCGCTGTGGCATCAGTCCTTTCACCGAGTTGCCCCTGTGGCAGCCCGGACCCCGGACGTGGACCATCGCGGGCGAGCGCGCGCGTGCCGCCGGATTCTCCTGCCGTCCGATCGAGGAGACCATCCACGACACCTGGGCATGGATGACCACCGGCGACCCCGCCGTGGCACACCCCCGCCACGACGAACACGGAATGGAACCGGCGAAGGAGCGGCGGGTCCTCGCCACTTGGCGCCGGCGAAAGGAACTCGGGTGTGTCAGCCCCGCCGGGGCGGGCCGAACCAGGTGGTGAGGGCGGTTCGAAGTGCCGAGGTGCCGGGGGCGCCGGCGGGTTCGACCGCCGACGCTCGGGCGCGGGCCGTGTGCGTGGGCGGCCGGTCCGGTGTCACTGTTGTGGGAAACGCCCTTGGGCTTCGTGGTCCCGGGTCGACGCGATAGCCGCCTGTACTGCTTCCAGTAGGGCTTCCAGGCCCTGGGCCTGTTGCCACTCCCGGGCCGAGAGGTGCCATGTGTGCTGCGATGCCGGGGCTTCGGGCGGACCGGCGACGATCTCGATGGTCCGCCTCCCCTTCCGGTCGGGGGGCGTGACGCGCAGGGCCGTGTTCCGGATGTGGAAGCGCTTCGGATAGCCGCCGAAGATCTCCAGGATCCGGCCGTCGAATGTGTAGAACTCCCTGCCCGCCCTGGCCGTGATCTCGTCGTTCATGGGACGACGCTACTGGGGATGGCTCCCCGCGGATACGGCCACGAGCCCCCGGGGCGGGTCGGCTTCGGCGTGCGAGGCCCGTTGCCCGCCGTCGAACCCCCGTGAGAGGATCAAGATTTTGAGCAAATCATCAGGTTCTGCGAACGGCGGGTAGCGTTGATGTACACACCGGAGTCGGCGGAAGCCCGCATCGAGGATGCGGGCAACATCCTGGTCGCGCCTTCGGTGTTGCACGACAACGACTCGGTCGGGGACTTCTTCGGATCCACGATCACACCGGAGGATCTTGCCTCCGGTTCGCCCGACCTCGCGCAGAGGAATGTCTATCTGTGTGGCGATATATCCGGGATCAGCGGCCGTCAACTGCGCGCGGCTGCCCGGGTATTCGTCATCAGGGAGCTGTCACACGGCTACCGCGAGGACGTCGCCGAACCTTGGACGCTCGTCGACCTCGGCCGGGTTCCCCTCCGGGTGCACGGCGTCGGCGTGTACTATCGCCGCTTTTTCGGACTCGGCGCCGATCACTTCGGGCGGATCCGCGCGGAGCACGCGTTCCAGTCCCTGACGGAGTCCACCAAGCCTGGAACGGCCCACCGCAGCGGCATCTATCTGACGCCCGTCGCACAAAACGGTGACGAACTACATTTCCGCCTGCTCCGGTGCTCCACGAATCTCTCGGGGCCGACCGAGAACTTTCGCTTGACCGACACGCACATCGTCGAGGCCCTGAACCGCGAGGCCGCCACCGTCTTCCGGGACCAGGCACCCCTGAACCACGTCCTCGCTCAGACCTACCACAACACCCTTGCCACGGCCGAGCGCAAACAGTCCAAGGCCAAGATCTCGGCCCATGCCGACAAGACCAAGGACATGCCGGCCAACGGCATCATGGCCTTCTGTACTTTCTACGACGGGCTGGACAAGCTGCAGCCTCTGGCCGAAGACGCGTTCGACCACGGCGTGAAGGGCGTCAGCGGCCTGACCAGGCTCCGCTTTCACCTCAAGGAGCCGACGGAGGGTCGCGACGGGGTGGCACTCCCCTCGCGGTTCACCCTGACCCTCCATCCCGGCTCGGTATTCTTCATGCCACTGTCCACCAACCGGCTGTATACACACGAGATTCGGCCCTCGACGTTGGACGCCGAACTCCTCCCGACCCGCCTGGGATACGTGGTGCGCTGTTCGAGTGCCGAAGCCGTGCACAAGAACGGCCACACGTTCCTCAAAGTGGCCGAAGACCTGGTGCAGCTGGCGCCGCCCACACCGGCCGGCATGGACGAGTTGCGCAGGCTGTACGCGGAGGAGAACCGGACCACGTCCTTCATCGACTACGGTGACGAGTTTCTTTTCAGCATGAACACGGGAGACTACGTTGCCCCGCGAGTCTAGAATCCCGGACGAAATCCTCTCATGCACTTTGTCCACCGAAAAGAATCTCTTCGCGGAGCTGTCCGCGTCGGTTCATTGGGAAGACGTCGGAAAAGGCCGGCGAGGCGCCGTACTGACCAAGGTCGACGAGGCCGGTGGTGTAGCCCTCGTACGCACCACCACTCGATACAACAACCCGGCGCAGCGTTTCCGAGCGGTGCACGAACGGCTGGCACAACGGATTCAAGAGCGCACGGCGCTTTCCGCCGATCTCAACAACGCTCTCATCGAGATCTACACGAGCGCCTACACAACCATGGGCAGCCATTCCGACCAGGCCCTCGATCTCGCCGACGATTCGTTCATCGCCGTCTTCTCCTGCTACCGGTATCCCGACGCGAGCCCGCCGAGGAAGCTGATCTTCGCATCAAAGGCGCCCGGTGGCGAGAAGTTCGAGATTCCTCTCACCCACAACAGTATCGTCGTGTTTTCCGTCGACTCGAATCGGCGATTCAAACACAAGATCGTATTGGACACGCCCGACCGACAGACGGAAAATCAATGGCTGGGCGTCACGTTTCGCACGTCCAAAACCTTCGTTCGTTTTCACGACGGACACGCGTACCTTTCGCAGGGTGCGCGTCTCATATCGGCCGACGATGAGCAGAGGAAGGAGTTCTACCACCTGCGGCGCCGCGAGAACAACGAAACGGACTTCACCTACCCCCCGCTGTCATACACCGTCGGCGAGAGCGATCTGATGCCACCGGTCTGACCTCGACGGAACCTGGACGCGACCACCCTGTGGGGTTGCGGGCCCCGTGTGTGGTGTTGTGGTTTTCTCGGGGGTCACCTTCGGTGTAGTTCGGTTGTTGTTGTGGTGGCCGCGTTCAGTGCCGTCGGGATGGGTGTGACGCCGAGGCCGGGGGCTTTGGGGACGGTCAGGTGGCCGTCCTGCAGGATGAAGGGCTCTGTGATGTCGGTGGCGAAGTAGCGGTTCGAGGCGGAGATGTCTCCTGGCAGGGTGAAGTTCGGGAGTGCGGCCAGGGCTGTGTTGCCGGCTCTGCCCAGACCCGTTTCGAGCATTCCGCCGCACCACACCGGGATGCCGGCGGCGGCGCAGACGTCGTGGATTCGGCGGGCTTCGAGGTAGCCGCCGACGCGGCCCGGTTTGATGTTGACGATGTGGCAGGCGCCCAGCGCGATGGCGTCGGCGGCGGAGCGGGCCGAGACCACGGATTCGTCGAGGCAGATCGGGGTGCGCAGGGTGCGTGCGAGGGCGGCGTGGCCGAGCAGGTCCTCTTCGTCGAGCGGTTGTTCGATCAGCAGGAGGTCGAAGGCGTCGAGTCGGGCGAGGTGTCGGGCGTCGGCACGGGTGTACGCGGCGTTCGCGTCGACTTGCAGGAGGGTGTCGTCGCCGAAGCGTTCGCGGACGGCGCGGACCGGCGCGATGTCCCAGCCGGGTTCGATTTTCAGTTTGACGCGTTGGTAGCCCTGCGCCAGATAGTCCGCCACGGCGTCGATCAGTTCCGGGACGGAGTTCATGATGCCGACCGATACCCCGCTGGGGACGCGGTCGGCGACGGCACCCAGGCCGGCCGCGAACGACAGGCCCTGGGAGCGCAGTTCGGCGTCCAGGACCGCCATTTCGAGGGCGGCCTTTGCCATGCGGTGGCCTTTGACCGCGGCCAGCAGGGGCGCCACGGTGTGGGCGGTCACGGAGTCGGCCGACAGCAGTCGGGGCACCAGATGGCGCAGGAGGACGTCTTCGGCGCCCTCGACGTACTCCGAGGAATAGTCGGGGTCGGCACCGGCGACACACTCGCCCCATCCCTCGGCGTCCGGCGTGTTCACCTGCACCACCAGCGCCGAGCGCTCGTATTCGATGCCCAGGGACGTGCGGAAGGGGCTGACCAGCGGCAGGGAGACGCGTCGGAGGCGGACGTGCTCGATCCTCATCGTCCCTCGCCTCGGGTGAGTACGTAACCGCATGCCGCGCGGTCGAAGTCGACCAGTCGGGCGCCGTCGGCCAGCAGGGTGCCCAGGGTGTCCCGGAGGGCCAGGCGCCAGTCACGGGCGACGGACGGCTGCCGGAGCCGGAGGAGGTCGATGTCGGGCGGTATGGCGACCAGGACCGTTTCCTCCGCGACGGGAGCGCGTGCGGGCGCCTGGCCGCCGTCCTCGTCGCAGGCCGCCACGACCCGCTCGTCGCGCAGGTCCCAGCGCAGCATCAGCCGATCCGACTCGTCGGCGGCGTTGAGCCCGTCCGACAGGGGGCCGTAGTAGTCGGGCAGGTACGTGTCCGCCGTGCCGCCGAGTTTGTGGAGGTTGAAGTGGGCGTTGCGGGCGACGAGCGGGTCGAAGGTCCAGGTGATGTGATCGACGCCGTGCTCCAGGGCGTGCGCGCGTTGGTCCAGTTTGAGCGCGTAGCCGACATCGCGCCCGCGGGCGGCGACGTGGACGCCCGCGATGTGGCTGTGCATTCCGGGCCGGCCCGGTGGGCCCCACAGGCCGACGCACGCTCCGAGCAGCCGGTCGTCGCCGTCCGCCTGGTCGAACGCACCCACCACGTAACTCCCGGCGTCCGCCATCGCCTTGACGACGTCACCGGCGAGCGGCGGGCGGTCCGGGTCGGTCTGCCACACCTCGCCGAGGAAGCGCGCGCAGGCGTGACTGCTCGCCGTCGAATCCAACATCCGGATCCGCACGCCGGATTTCGTGCCGGCGCGTTGTGCGCTCGCTCGTGCCGTGGCTGCCGCCACACCGATGTCCATGACCCGCCATTATGCGCAACTCGCTTGCGTAGTAGGGGAATCGTGATCATCGTTAAGATCATCGTCGAGCGGATGCCAACTTCCCGTCACACCAATGATCCCTGAGGCGACCTACGTTGGGGCCATGAACCTCGGTTGGCGGGGCCATCGGCATCCCGTCCTTCTCAGGCCCGACATTTCTTTGGCGGACGCCGCCGTCCGGACACTGGCGGAAGTCGCCCGACGACTGGGACGGGAACTGACCCTCAGCGCACCGGCGTTCGACCCGAAGGCCGTCGCCGTCCATACGCACGACGCGTCCGACGACACGGCCGGGCCGACCGTGCGGGCACGGATCGACTCCGCCGGTCGGCTGTCGGTGGAACTGAGATGTCCTCCCGGCGACGTGTGGGAGCGGGCCACGGCGGCGGTCACCGAGATGCTCGGCGAACTGCTGGGCGCGGTACTGGCCGAACCGGACCTGGACCTCGGCGAGGTCGCCGCACTGTCCCAGGACACCGAGTCGGCGGTGCTGGGCCCGCTCGCGGGAAAACGCGTGGACCACGGCCCCTATCGCAGTGTCCCGGAACGGATTCTGGCCGTCAGCCGATCACTTCCGGATGCCGTCGCGGTATACGCCGCCGACGGCACGCTGACCTACCGCCGATTCGTGGCGCACGCCGCTGCCGTGGCCACCCGGATCCGCGCCGCCACACCGAAAGCCGGCGCATTGGTACCCATCCTCGTCGCCGACGGCCTCGCCCTGCCGGTGTCGTGGGCCGCCGCGATGCTGGCCGGGATCGGCTATGTACCGATCGACCCCCGCTGGCCCGCCGCGCGGATCGCGCACACCCTCGACCTGCTCGACGCGCCCGTGGTGTTGTGCACCGACCCGGCCGCCGCCCCCGCCGCCCATCGCGACCGGACGATCCGCATCGAACTCAGCGACAGCAAAGCGCAGTTGGCCTTCGACGACACGCCCGATCCGGCACCGCACGACGTCGTCTACGGCGTCTACACCTCCGGCACGACCGGAACTCCCCAGTGCGCGGTCAACCTGCACGGCGGCCTGGCGAATCGATTCGCTTTCATGGACCGCTGGTTCGGTCCCCCGCCGGGTCGCGAGGTGGTGCTCCAGAACACCCGGCATACGTTCGATTCGGCGTTCTGGCAACTGTTCTGGCCGCTGACCGCGGGCGGCGCGACCGTGGTTCCCACCTCCGGCGAGCATCTCGATCTGCAGCACACCATCGACCTCATCGACACCCACGCCGTGACCGTCACCGACTTCGTGCCGGCGGTGCTGGGCGCGCTGCTGACCCTGTTGGAGCGGCGGCCGGCGACGGTCGAGCGGCTGCGCTCGTTGCGACACCTCGTGGTCGGCGGCGAGCAGATCAATCCGCAGGATGTGCGGGCTCTGCGGAAGTTGCTGCCGGGACTGCGGGTCAGCAACGCGTACGGACCCTCGGAGGCGTCGATCGGGATGATCTTCCACGAGGTGACGACCGAGGACGGCGACGACATCCCACTGGGCCGGCCGATCGACAACTGCGTCGCCGTCGTCGTCGATGTCGACGGGCGGCCCGTGCCCCCCGGAGCGACCGGTGAGATCGTCATCGGCGGCGCCTGTGTGGGCGCCGGCTACCACGGCGAACCGCACCGCACCGCGCGACGCTTCTTCGATTCCCCGACGTTCGGCCGGATGTACCGCACCGGTGACCTCGGGCACCTCGACGCCGAGGGCCGCTTCCACTTCGGCGGACGTGTCGATCATCAGATCAAGATCGGCGGAGTACGCGTCGAGCCGGGCGAGATCGAGAACGTGGCTCTGGCCTGCAAGGGAGTTCGCCAGGCCGTCGCGCTGGTCACCGGGTCCGCCGAGAACCGTGAGCGTGAGCTGTTGCTCGTCATCACCGGAACGGCGGCCGAGGAGGCGGTGCTTGCGCACCTGCGGGCCGGGCTGCCTCGCGCCGGCGTCCCGCAACGCGTCGTGGTCGTGGCGGAGATGCCTCTCACCGAGGCGGGGAAGATCGACCGGCGACGGCTGGCCCTTCGGGTCGAGCGGCCCGACGCGCCGCCCGCCGCCGTCGGTGCCGATCCCGTGCTGGCGATTCTCCGAACCGCCCTGCGGCGCCCGGACTTCGCGGCCGACGACGACTTCTTCGCCGCAGGAGGGAACTCGCTGCAGGCGGTCGCCGCCGTGGTGGAGCTGAGCGACCGGTTCGGCACGGACATCGGCGTCCGGGACATGGTCGAACATCCGACGGCAAGCGGCCTGCGCCGACTGATCACACAGCGCGGACACGACCGCATACCGTCCTCGGCCGACCTGGTCGCCACCGATCTCGCCGGCCTCGTGGCGAAGCCCGCACCCCGTCCCGCGCGGCGCGGCCGGGCCCCGCGCACGGCGCTGCTCACCGGCGGGACCGGGTTCGTCGGCACCCGACTGCTCCACGAACTCCTCGAACGCACCGACCTGACGGTGCTCTGCCTGACCCGCGCCACCGACGATGCCCACGCGCGGCAACGGCTCCTGGACGCCCTGTCCGCGCAGGGCCTGAACCACACCGGGTACGCCGGCCGGATCACCGCGGTCGCCGGGGACCTGGCCCTCCCCGACTTCGGGCTGACGCACGCCCGCCGGCGCCGGCTCGCCGAGGAGTGCGACCTGATCGTGCACGGCGGCGCCCTGGTCAACCTCCTGTACGACTACCGCATGCACCGCGAGCCCAACGTGCTGGGCACCGCGGAGCTGATCCGCCTGGCCCGCGAAGCCGGCGGCATCCCCCTGCACCACATCTCGACGCTCGGTGTCCTGCACGACCACGCGCTGGCCGTCGGCCACCCGGTGTCCGAGGACGTGGACATCACCGCCGTGACCCCGCCGTCGAGCGGCTACAGCCTGTCGAAGTGGGTGGCCGAGCGGCTCGTCCACGCCGCCGACGACCTGCCCGTGACGGTGCTGCGCCTGGGCGAGGTGATGCCCGCCGTCGATACCACCGCCGTACCCAACCCGACCGCGCTCACCCATCTGCTGCTCACCGCCTTCGAGCGGCTGGGCGTTGTGCCCCGGGCGAGGATCCGGTCGGACTACAGCCCGCTGGACACGATCGCCCGGGCCATCGTCGAGGCCATCCGGGATCCGGCGACGCACGGACGTGCCGTTCACCTCTTCAGCCCGGGCAGCGTGCACTTCGACGAACTGGCCGACGCGCACGCGGAGCGGGTGTCCTGCTCGCTGTTCCTGTCCCGGCTGCGCACCGCCGCGGCGGCCGGGGACGCCGAACTGGGCGCGCTGCTCGCCGTCTTCGAGCACCGCGCCGCCGGCCGCGGCAACGACGAGGCCGCTCTTCGCGACGTGCTCGAAAACCTTCTGCAGGACAACCCCGCCCTGTTCACCACATCGCACACCCGCCCGAAGGAGCCTGTCGGTGCATGACGAGGAGCGACCGATGGTCGTCAACGAGCAACAGACGCCGATGCGCCGGCGCACCATGGGACGCCTGGGCTGGAGGGTCGGCGAGGTCGGCTACGGCATGTGGGGAATCGGCGGCGGCCCGGGCGGATTCACCGGCTGGGACTACGACATCGCCCCGGACGCCCTCGATCTGGCCGTGGACATGGGCTGTACGTTCTTCGACACGGCCTGGGCCTACGGACGCGGCAAGTCCGAGGAACTGCTCGGCGAACTGCGCGACCGCCGCCCCGACGCGGGAATGCGGCTGGCCACCAAGGTTCCCCCGCTCAACCGCGAATGGCCACCGCGCCCGCAGGACACCATCGAGGACGTCTTCCCCCTCGATCACATCCTCGACTACACGCGGCGCAGCCTGGACAACCTCGGCGTCGACAGGATCGACCTTCTCCAGCTCCACGTCTGGGAGGACCGCTGGGCCGCGGATCCCACCTGGCAGAAGGCCGTCACCCTGCTCAAGGAGCAGGACCTGATCGACGGATTCGGCATCAGCGTCAACCGCTGGGAGCCGACGAACTGCTTCGCCGCGCTCGACACCGGGCTGGTCGACGCGATCCAGGTCATCTACAACGTCTTCGACCAGGCCCCCGAGGACGAGCTGTTCCCCCGAGCGATCGAGGAGGGCATCGCGATCATCGCCAGGGTCCCCTTCGACGAGGGTTCGCTGACCGGGAACCTGAGCGCCGACACCGTGTTTCCCCCCGAGGACTGGCGCGCCGTCTACTTCGGGCCGGAGAACCTGCCGCCCACCATCGAACGTGTCGACGCGCTGCGCGGCCTCGTCCCCGCCGAGCAGACCCTGCCGGAACTGGCACTGCGTTTCGCACTGCACCACCCCGCCGTCTCCGTGGTCATCCCGGGCATGCGCCGCCCCGAGCACGTGCGCTCGAACCTGCGCGTGTCCGGATCGGCGCCGCTGCCGGCGCAGTTGCTCGAAGCGCTGCGCGCCCACCGCTGGGACCGGCGGCCGACGCACTGGTCGATGTGAGCACCGAGGAGATCCGGGTGACCCGAACCCAAGACACGTCGCCCGCCGCCGTCGACGGCGACGTCTGGTCGTCCCTGGCCACGCAGGCCGCCCGCACGCCGCACGCGCCGGCACTGGCCGACGCGCACGGCGAACTGGACTACGCGGCCCTGTTCGCCCTGGTCGCCGACCTGGCGGACCGACTGGCCGACGCGGGCGTACGACCGGGTGATCTCGTCGGAATCCGGCTGCCGCGCGGCCGGGACGCGGTCGTGGCGATCCTGGCGGTCCTGCGTGCCGGGGCCGGATACGTGCCCCTCGACCCGGTGTACCCGGCGGCCCGCCTGGACCTGATGATCGAGGAGACCCGGCCGCGCGCGCTGATCACGGCCGACGGTGTGCTGCCACTGGACGAGAGCGTGCGCCGACGGGACCCGGCGTACGTCATCTTCACCTCCGGCTCGACGGGTCGGCCGAAGGGCGTCCTGGTCGGGCGTCGGCAACTGCGGGACTTCACCGCCGTGTTCGCGGACCGGTTCGGCTTCGCGACGGGCGACCGGATCCTGCAGTTCGCCTCGTTGAGCTTCGATACGAGTGTCGAGGAGATCTTCTGTCCGCTGCTCCGGGGCGCCACCCTGGTCCTGCGCGACGACGACATGATCGGCAGGCCGGACCTGTTCCTCGACCGTTGCGACGCGCTCGGGATCACCGTCCTGGACCTGCCGACCGCGTACTGGCACCAACTGGTCGCGGCGCTGGACCGGGGCGAGACCAGGCTCCCGGCGGCCGTGCGGTGCGTGATCATCGGCGGCGAGACCGCGCGACCCGACGCGGTACGCCGCTGGCAGGCCGCGGTGGGCGGCGCCGCGCGGCTGTTCAACACGTACGGCCCCACCGAGACCACCGTCGGCGCCACGGCCGCGGACGTGACCGAGTGGTCGGGGGACGTGGTCCCGATCGGCCTCCCCCACCCGGGTGTGACCTGCCGGATCGGCGCCGACGACGAGCTGCTGATCGGCGGCATCGGTGTGGTCGACGGCTACCTGAACCGTCCCGAGCTGACCGCCGAGCGGTTCGTCACGACGCCGGGGCGAGGACGCGAGTACCGCACCGGGGACCGCGTGCGGCGTTCTGCCGATGGGCAGTTGGAGTTCCTGGGGCGGCTCGACGATCAGGTGAAGATCCGGGGCCACCGGGTGGAGCCGGCGGAGGTCGAGGCGACGCTGCGCACCCTCGACGGCATCACCGACGCGGTCGTCCTGGTCGACGCGCGCACCGGCCGCGCCAAGCTGATCGGGCATGTCGTCACCGAGGCCACGACCGACCTGGCGGCGGTACGGGCCGCGCTCGCGGAGCTGGTGCCGGCCCATCTCGTCCCGGCCGCGCTGGTCGGGCACCGGCGCTTTCCGCTGAACCCGCAGGGGAAGATCGACAAGACGGCCCTCGCGACCACGGCGCCGGCGCCGCGGCCGGACGCTCCGGACGTCGCCGCGACTGCGGCGGAGCGCGGCGCCGGTGCGCTGATGGAGGAGATTCTCGGCGCTCCCGTGACGAGCGCGGCCGATGATTTTCTCGCGCTCGGCGGCGATTCCCTGGACGCCGTACGGCTCATCGCCGCCCTGCGGTTGCGGCACGGCGCGGAGTTGACGC
This sequence comes from Embleya sp. NPDC056575, assembly GCF_042793325.1. NCBI lineage: Bacteria > Bacillati > Actinomycetota > Actinomycetes > Kitasatosporales > Streptomycetaceae > Embleya > Embleya sp. NPDC056575. Next base: position 53,004 of record NZ_JBHTVA010000019.1, on the reverse strand, counting down.
TCACCCGGTGGTACGCGGATCCGACCGTCGCCGCGCTCGCGGAGCTGATCGGCGGTGGGAAAGGCGCCGCGGACGGCCCTCCCGTCGCCACCCTGGCCGAGGGGGTCCCGCACCGGCTGAGTCCGATGCAGCGCGACTATTGGATCGCCGAGCGGCTGTGCGCCGATCTGCCCGTGTACACGCTGGGAATTCGCTACCGCTGGGCAACGCCGGTGGACGTTCCGACCCTGACCACGGCGCTCGTGGAACTCGCCCGCAGGCACCCGCTGTTGCGGGCGCGCTTCCCCGACGACGGCACCGAGCCGAGCATGGTCGTCGCACCTGCGGCGGAGATCCCGTTGACGCTGGGCGAACCGGATCGGGCGGGCATCGACGTCCGGCACGGTCCGGTCGCACACGCCTTCCTCGACGGCGACGTGCTCGTGCTGATCGTGCACCACCTCGCCTTCGACGGATGGTCGGCGGGTGTGCTGGGGCGGGAACTCGCCGCGCTGTACCGGGCCGTGCGCGAAGGCGCGGATCCGATCACCGGCGCCGGGCTGCCGCCGGCCGCCGCCGCGCCCGATCTCGCCGCGCGCGCCGCCGATGCGAAGGCCGACGCGGTACTCGTCTCGTACTGGCGGGAGCGCTTCGACGGCGCCGATCTCGACATGGAACTGCCCACCGACCGGCCGCGCCCGGCAGCGCCCTCGTACGCCGCCGGCCGCATCAGCCGTCCCCTGGATCCCGACCTGCCGGCCCGGCTGCGTTCCTACGCCGGCGAGCAGCGGGCGAGCCTGTTCATGGTGGTCCTGGCCGGGCTCCAGGTAGTCCTGCGCCGGTACACCGGGCGGACGGACGTCACCGTGCTCGCACCGGTTGCCGGGCGATCGACCGCCGAGACGGCCTCGTTGATCGGCCCCGCGTTGAACGTGCTGCCGCTGCGCGGCGATGTGTCCGGCGATCCGTCGTTCGCCGAACTCGTCGCGCGGGTACGCGACGCGGTCCTGGGCGACCTCGACCGCGGGCAACTCGCGCTGCCGGATCTGGTGGAGGCGTTGGCGCGGCCCGGCGGGGCCAAGCGGCTGAGCCCGGTGATGCTGACCGTGCACAACACGCCGACGGCGGATGACCGGCTCCTCTGCTACGCCGGGGAGTTGGCGCCGGCCGCGACCATGGTCGACCTCGCGATCGGGCTCGACTTCCCCGCCGACGGCGCGGTGCTGAACGTGGACTACGCCGCCGAACTCTTCGACGAGGCACGCGTCGAGGCGTTCGTCGACCACCTGCTGACGCTCCTCGACGCGGCGATCGGCGGGGCGAGTACGCCGGTCACGCGGCTGCCGATGCTCACCGAAGGTGAGCGTCGCCGCATCGTCGACGACTGGAACGACGTCGTCGCCCCGATACCGGATGCCATCGCCGTACACCAGCTGTTCGAACGCCACACCGCGGCCACGCCCGACGCGCCCGCGCTCAGCGTCGGGGGCGAGACCCTGGCCTACGGGGAGTTGAACCGCCGGGCCAATCGGCTCGCCCGCAGACTGCGCCGGGAGGGGGTTCGGCCGGGCCACCGGGTCGCGATCAACCTGGATCGCGGCATCGAACTCTTCACCGCGATGTGGGCGGTGCTCAAGGCGGGTGGCGCTTACGTGCCGTTGGATCCGGCCTACCCGAGCGACCGGCTGGAGTACATGCTGGCCGACAGTGGGGCGACGGTCGTGATCAACGGGGACTATCTCGCCGATGGGCTGCCCGCAGGGCTCCCCGACGACGACGGCGATCTGCCCCTGTGCAACGCGGCCGACGATCCCGCGTATGTCATCTACACCTCGGGTTCCACCGGCAGGCCCAAGGGCGTCGTGGTCACGCACGGCAACCTCGTGCACGCCGCCGGCATGTGGCGGCAGGCGTACCGGCTGCGGCCGGAGTGGACCTACCTGCAGGCGGCCAGCTTCTCCTTCGACATGTTCGTGGGCGAAACGCTCCGGGCCCATCTCAGCGGCGGCCGGCTGGTGGTGGCCCCGCGCGAGACCCTGCTCGACCCGGCCGATCTGCACGCGCTGATGAAAACCGAGCACGTGGCCTGCACCGAATTGGTGCCCGCGGTGCTGCGTGCGCTTCTGGACCACACCGAACGCGGCGGGGCGGACCTGTCGTTCGTCCGGCTGCTGATCGGCGGCGGCGAGAAGTGGCACGTCAAGGAGTACGCGTTGGCGAAACGCCTCGTCGGGCCGGGCAACCGCGTCGTCAATTCGTACGGCGTCACCGAGGGCACCGTCGACAACGTGCTGTTCGAGGGTTCGGTCGAACACCTCCCCGAGGACGCGCCGTTGCCGATCGGACGGCCCTTCCCGAACAACCGGGTCTACGTGCTCGACGCGCACCGTGAACCCGTTCCCGCTGGTGTGGTCGGCGAGTTGTATCTGGGCGGGCTCGGCGTCGTACCCGGCTATCACGATCGGCCCGAGTTGACCGCCGAGCGGTTCGTGTGCGATCCGTTCGTCGCCGCGCCCGGCGCCCGGATGTACCGCACCGGCGACTCGGCCCGGTTCCACCTCGACGGCACGGTGGACTTCCTCGGCAGGCTCGACGACCAGGTCAAGATCAACGGGTACCGGATCGAACTCGGCGAGATCGAGGCCCGACTCGCGATGATGGAGCGGGTGGCGGCGTGCGCCGTGGCCGTACACGGGCCGCCCGGCGGCATCGGCCGGCTCGTCGGCTACGTGGTGACCCGCGACGGGGCGGACGCCGACGAGGCCGCCTACCGCGAGCTACTCGCCGCCGACCTGCCCGCGCACATGGTCCCCACCCGTATCGTCACGCTGCCCGCGCTCCCGTCGACGCCGAACGGCAAACTGGACCGGCGCGCACTGCCCGCCCCGACCGGGGCCGGGCCCGAGTCCGCCGTGACACTCGCCCGGACCGGTACCGAGAAGCGGATCGCGGCGATCTGGGCGGAGGTCCTCGGGGTTCCCGAACCCGGCATCGACGACGGCTTCTTCGACCTCGGCGGCGACTCGTTCTCGGCTCTCCGGGTCGTCCGGCGCATCGAACCGGCGCCCAGCCTGGTCGAGTTCTACCGATACGCCACCATCCGTCGCCTGGCCGCGCATCTCGACGCGGGGTCGGTGACCGGATCCGCCGATCAGGGGCTGCTGCACCGGCTCACCGCCGCGGACGCCGACCCGGCGACCGGCGGGCACACCGTCGTCGCGGTGCCCTACTCCGGGGGCAGCGCCGTCGCCTATCAGCCGCTCGCCGACGCGCTTCCGGCGAACTGGGCGTTGCGGGCCGTGGAGTTGCCGGGCCACGACCGATCCAGGCCGGACGAGGAGTTGGAGCCGATCGCCGTCGTCTCCGACCGCATCGTCGAGGAAATGCGCACGATCGAGGGCCCGGTCCTGCTCTACGGACACTGCCTGGGCGTCGCACTCACGGTGGAGGTGGCGCGGCGCGCCGAGGCGGCGGGTGTCCCGCTGGCGGGCGTCGCCCTCGGGGCGGGATTTCCGACCGCCCGGCTGCCGGGACGGTTCTTCGACTGGATCTACCGGCACATACCGGTGGATCGTTTCACCTCCGACCGTGAATACCTGGCCTACCTCCGCGCGCGCGGCGGCTTCACCGATCTGGACGACGAGCAGGAGGCCTTCGTACTGCGCAACGTCCGGCACGACGCGCGCGACGCCGAGGAGTACTTCACGGCGGCGTACCGGCGGACGTACCGTCCGCTGAAGGCTCCGGTGCTCACGGTCGTCGGCGCCCGGGACCGGGTCACCGAGCACTATCAGGAACGCCACCGGGAATGGCGGCACTTCACCGAGGGCGACCTCGGCCTGGCGGTGCTGCCGCGTGCGGGGCACTTCTTCCTCAAGAGCCACGCGGAGCCGCTTGCGCAGGCCCTGGTGGCCGGGGTCGACGCCGGTGCGCGGCGGTCGGACGCCTCGCCGAACGCCGCGTCGACGGTGAAGCCGGCCATGCGCTTCCCCGCCGAGGCGCGGACCCCGGCGGCGGGGACGGCGCCCGATCTGCGCAAGTTCGCGCTGGTCGCGCTCGGTCAGCTCCTGTCGATGATGGGCAGCGGGCTGAGCACACTGGTACTGAGCATCTGGGTGCTGGACCGCACCGGCTCGCTCACCTCCTTCGCGGTGGTGAGCGCGATCGCACTGCTCCCCGGCATCCTGGTGGGACCGCTCGCCGGGGCCGTCGCCGACCGGTGGGACCGCCGCAAGGTGATGCTGGCGAGCGATACCACGGCCGGTCTCTCGATGGCGGCCCTGGTCGTCCTCATGCACGGCGACGGTCTGCACCTGTGGCACGTCTACCTGGTCGTGTCGGTGACGTCGGTGGCCGGGGCGTTCCAGCGGCCGGCCTACCTCGCGGCGGTCGCGCAGCTCGTACCCAAGCGTTATCTCGGCCACGCCGCCGGAATCGGGCAGCTCGGCGTCGGTGTCGGGCTGGTGTTCTCGCCGATGCTCGGTGCCGCGCTGATCGAGCCGATCGGTGTCGACGGTGTGCTCCTCGTCGACACGGGCACCTTCGCGATCGGGGCACTCACGCTGCTTCTCGTGCGCTTCCCGGACCTGATGTTCCGGGTACGCGAGGAGACCTTCGGCGCGGAGATCCGCAACGGCTGGCGCTACATCACCCGCCGACCCGGTCTGCGCGCGGCCCTTCGCTTCTTCGTCGTCGACCACGTCTTCTACACCCTGGGCTTCGCCGTCATCACGCCGATGTTGCTGGCGGAGCAGTCGGACGCGGTATTGGGTCTGGCGCTGGGCGCCGGCGGCGTCGGCGGGATCGTCGGCAGCGTCCTGATGGGTCTGTGGGGCGGTACCGCCCGGCGCAGTCACGGGATGCTCATCGCGATGGGCATCGGCAGTTTCGCGATGATCCTGGTCGGAGTCTCCACCGTCCCGGCGCTGATCGTCGTCGGGATGTTCCTTGTGGGGTTCGGCGAATCCCTCGCCGAAGGCCATTGGATCGCGATCGTGCAGAGCAAGGTCGGGTTCGAATTGCAGGGCCGTGTGCTGTCCCTGTTCATCACCTTGATGATGCTGACGATGCCGCTGGGTTACCTCGTGGTCGGGCCCCTGGCCGAGCGGTTCGTGCAACCACTGCTCGAATCCGAGGGCCCGGGACGGGGCCTGGCCCTGTTGATCGTCCTGAGCGGTGTGCTGCAACTGGCCTGGTCCGTCCGCGGTTGGTTCAACGACCGGTTGCGGCTGATCGAGGACGAACTGCCCGACGCCATACCGCCCGCCGAGATCGGCTCGCGCGACGACCTGCAGCGCGAAGCCGACGAACTGCTCTCCGTCCGCACCCGGTGAAGGAATACCCTCTTGTTGCCTCCGATTTCCCTCGCCCCGCCCACCGATCCGTACCTGACCCCCCTGATCGTCGCGGACGGCCTCCTGCCGGGCGTGCGCGTCTTCCTCAAGGACGAGTCCCGCTACGCCTCCGGCAGCCACAAGGAACCCGCCGCCCGCGCGGTCGTGGCCCGCGCCGTCGCCGAGGGCCACGACCGGATCGTCGTGGGATCGTGCGGCAGTTACGGGCGGGCGATGGCGACGGCGTGCGCGGCGGCGGGCCTGCGGTCCACCGTGGTGCTGCCCGCGGACTGGGGTGACGGCGGCGCCGCCGTGGCGACCGCCGGGGCCGACATCCGTTTCGTGCGCGGCGGTTATGAGGACGCCGTGGACGAATCCCGTCGTCTGGCCGTCGAGTTGGGGGCTCTGGACGGCAATGTCGACGGGCCCTGCACGGACGCGATCCTGGCGGGCCACGGACATGTCGTGCGCGTGCTGCACCGTGAACTGGGCGCCGCTCCGGCCGCGCTGTGGATCCCGGTCGGCAACGGTACGACGATCGTCGCCGCCCACCGCCAGGCCCGCCTCCTGGCCTGGCCGGTGGCCCTCCACGCCGTCGGCTCCCCCGGCAACAACCCGATCGTGACGAGTTGGCCGGGCCGGTACCGCACGCTGTCGAGCCACGAGGTGGTCACGACGGAGCACAACGAGCCACTGGTCAACCGGCACGCCCTGCACGGCCCCGAGGCCCTGGCCGCGATATCCGCCTCGGGCGGCGCGGCCCGCGCCGCGACCGACGACGAACTACTCGCCGCCCGGGCCCTGCTGGGCCGCTACGGAGTACACCCCACCGCGGCGGGCTCGGCCGGGCTCGCCGGCCTGCTGGCCCACGCCGGGACCGCCGAGGTCCACGGGGACCAGATCGTCCTGGTGACCGGCCGCTGAGACGGCGCGAGGCACGGTCCACGTGCCTCCCCCGACGATCAGGTGGATTTGTTGTGGTAGCGGGCTATGGCCAGAGGGGCGCAGATGGCGGTGATGGCGACGGTCCACGCCAGTGCCTGCCAGGGGGATGAGCCCGCGTCGGTGCCGTTGAACCAGGCGCGCATGGTGTCCACCACCACCGTTATCGGGCTGTGGTCGGCGTAGGGGCGGAGCCAGGACGGCATTGTGGAGACCGGGACGAAGATCGAGCTGATGAAGGTGAACGGGAACAACCAGGCCGTGCCGCCCGCTTGGGCGGCTTCCGGGGTGGATACCGCCATGCCGATGAGGGCGGCCAGCCACGAGAAGGCGTAGCCGAAGGCGAAGAGGAGGAGGAAGGCACCCGCCATGGGCAGGGGGTCGCCATCGAAGCGGAAGCCGACCGCCAGGCCGACGGCGACCATCACGACCACGGCCACCAGGGTGCGGGCCAGTTCGGAGAACGTGCGGCCGGCCAGCACCGCCGATCGGCTCACCGGCATCGAGCGGAAGCGGTCCATGATGCCCTTGTTCATGTCGTCGGCGAGCCCGACGGCGGTGCCCGCGACCGACCCGAACAGGACCATTTGCACGAAGATGCCGGGAAGCAGGAACTGGCCGTAGTCGCCGCCCGGGACCTCGATCGCGCCGCCCAGGACATAGCGGAACAGCAGGATGAAAATCACCGGCTGGATGAGCGCGTACATCAGGAGGTCGGGGGTGCGGTGGAGGTGTTTGAGGTTGCGGAGCGCCATTTCCCCGGCGTCGGAGAGCCACCACGTGATGCCGCCCCGGTGGACGTATGTGCCCGCGCCGGGGACCGCTTGGGTGGTTGATGTGCCCGGGTTGCGGCGCGCGATCGGTGCGGACTCTTCGCGCGAGATGCTGCTCATCGCTGCTCCGTCCCCTTGGTCGTGACCGCGGTGAGGTGTTCGGCGTCGGGAGTCGGGGGCTTGTGGTGGTCGGTCAGGGCGAAGAAGGCGTCGTCGAGGGTGGGGCGGCGGACCGCCATGTCCAGGACGGTCACCTTGGCCGCGTCCAACCGGCGGACCAGGTCGGGCATCAGCAGCGCCGCGCCGGTGGTCGTCACCGTCAGCCGACCCTTGCCGTCGTGGTTGCACGGGCTGTCGTGGATGACCGGGCGGATCGCCTGTTCGGCGCGTTCGTGGGTGGCGGGGTTGTCGAGGTGGATCTCCAGGCGTTCGCCGCCCACCCGGTCCTTGAGCTGGTCGGGAGTGCCCCGTGCGATCACCGTGCCGTGTTCGACGACCGCGACCGTGTCCGCGAGGTGGTCGGCCTCCTCCAGGTATTGGGTGGTCAGAAGGACGGTGGTGCCGGCGGCGGACAGGTCGGTGATCACCTGCCAGATCGACTCCCTGCTTCTCGGGTCCAGGCCGGTGGTGGGTTCGTCGAGGAAGATGACTTCGGGGCGGGCGATCAGGCCGGCCGCGAGGTCGAGTCGGCGGCGCATGCCGCCCGAGTAGGTGCGGACCAGGCGTTCGGCGGCGTCGGCGAGGTCGAATCGGTCGAGGAGTTCGTGCGCGCGGTTGCGGGATTCGGCGCGGCCGCGGCGGGCGAGTCGGCCGAGCATGCGCAGGTTTTCGTAGCCGGTGAGCTTCTCGTCGACCGCCGCGTACTGGCCCGTGAGGCCGATGCGGGGCCTGACCTGTTCGGGGTGACGCAGTGCGTCCACCCCGCATACGTGCACGGATCCGGAGTCGGGGCGCAGGAGCGTGGCCAGGATGCGCACGACCGTGGTCTTGCCGGCTCCGTTGGGACCCAAAAGGCCCAGGACCGTGCCCTGTTCGACGGTCAGGTCGAATCCGTCCAGCGCGTGCACGTCGCCGTACCTCTTGCACAGCGCCGCTATGGCGATGGCGTCGTCCGGCATGACTCCACGATCCTTTCGAGGGTGGTCGGGGCGGACAGTTCGCGGGCCAGGGTGGTCAGGAGAGTGCTGCGGGCGCTGTGGAGGAAGAAGTGGTCGCCCGGGAGGACGTGCAGGGCGAAGTCGGCGGTGGTTTGCTCCCGCCAGCCGGCCGCGGTCGCCTCGGTGGCCTCCGGGTCGGCGTCGCCCACGAACGCGCTGACGGGGTGGGGCAACGGAGGCCGCGCGAGGTAGATGTAGTCGTCGACCATGGCGAAATCGGAGCGCAGTACGGGTAGGACCAGTTCGCGTAGTTCCGGGTCGGCGACGACCTCGGCCGGGAGGCTGCCCATGCCTTCGATGCGGGCGATGAACTCGTCGTCGGGCAGGTCCGAGTCGCGGATCGCGGCCGGTGGATACTGGGGGGCCGGGCATCCGGACGCGAACAGCCGTACCGGGGGCGGTGCGTCGAGATCGCGCAGCCTGCGGCACAGTTCGAATGCGAGCCGGCCGCCGATGCTGTGCCCGAAGACGGCGTAGGGGCGATCGATGCTCGCGGCGACCGCGGCGGCCATCGCGTCGATGTCGATGTGCGGGGGCTCGCGGAGTCGGGTCTCGCGTCCCGGGTATTGGATCGGTGCGACCTCGAACGACCCGAGCGCGTCGAGCGCCGCGGGCCAGTCGCGGAAGGCGGAGGCGCCCGCGCCCGCGTAGGGGAGGCAGTACAGCCGCAGGTCGGCGTCGGGGCGCGGACGGGGCGATGTCACCCACGGCCCACGGCGTTGGCCGGTCATCGCGTGCTCCTTCGGTCCGAGCGGTCGTGGGGTGTCGGGCGCTTCGTGCGGCCGCGGGCGTCGATCGGGGCCGCTCCTGCCCGCCGTATCTCCGCCACCGCCGCGTCCAGGGCGGGTTCGTAGCCCATCCAGCGGTGGCGCAGCGCGCGCAGCAGGGCGAGTTGGTCGCCGAGGCGGTGGCGGGTGCCGCACAGGCAGTCGTCGAGCGCCCCGGGGCCGGGGCCGCCGCCGTATTCGGCGCTCTCGGCCACTGCGGCGGGCGAAGCGGGCGCAGTGGTAAGGCCGTTCGCCTCGGGCAGTCGGGCCAACGCGTCGGCCAGCGGTTCGCCGCCGTTGGCGAGTGCGGTACGAACCGCCCCGGCGACTGCGGCGTGCGCGGCCCGGAAGCCGAGATCCGTGTCGAGGGCGAGGCGGTTGGCGGCTTCGGTCGCCGCCGTGTAGCCGGCTTCCGCACGGGCCCTCATGCGCTCGGCGTCCGGTCGGGCCGCGCCGACCACCAGGCGCAACAGCTCCGCCGCCTGGGCGAGTTGCCATACCGCGTCCTCGACCGGGCGCATGCCCTCGGCGTGCACGGCGATGGAGTTGCTGAACGGGGCCTTGTGCATCGCGGTCGCGGCTGTGACGAACGCGCCGAGCGGTGCCGCCGCCTTGCCGGCGACGTGTTCCAGGACGAAGACGTTGCGCTTTTGCGGCATCATCGAACTGCCGCTGGTCAGTTCGTCGGGGACGGTCAACAGCCCGCTGTCCGACGTGGTCCACGACGACAGGTCGGTGGCCACGCGTGCGAGCAGCACGCCCAGGACGGCGCCGGCGGCCGAGAGCCGCAACCCCGCGTCGCGCGAGGCGACCGCCTCGACCGAATTGGCCCGTGCACCGGCGAAGCCGAGCAGTGTGGCGGTGCGGCCGGCGTCGATCGGCACCGTGGTGCCGCCCACACCGCCCGCGCCCAGCGGACTGCGGTCCAGGTCCTCGACGACGCGGGCCAGCGCGTCGATGTCGGCCGCCAACGCCACCGCGACACCGCTCAGGTAGTGGCCGTACGTGATCGGCACGGCGGGCTGGTGGTGGGTGAAGGCGGGCATCACCACGCGTGCGTATCGCCGTGCCGTGCGGGTCAGTGTGCCGAGCAGGCGCAGCGACTGCCACAGCAGGTCGAGATACGGGCCGCGCAGCCGGAGTTGCTGCAGCGTGGCGGTGAGGTCGTTGCGTGAGCGGCCGAGTTGCAGTTGACCGCCGACGTCCGGGCCCAGTCGCTCGGTCAGGAACAGTTCGTACATCAGGTACCAGCCGCGCGGGGCCGGGCGCTCGCGCAGTGACGCGAAGTCCTCGGCGCGCAGGTCGTCCACGGCGGCGAGCAGTCGGGCGGCGGCGTCCATCGGCAGGATGCCGCGTTCGGCGAGCATCACGACATGTGCCCGGTCGATCTGCGTGGTGAGCCGCAGGGCCCCGGCGAACGCCGCGTCCACTCCAGGCTGTTGGGTCAGTGCCCGTACACGCGGATGCATCGGGACGCGGCCGCCCGTGTGTACCCGGTCGTCGATGGCCTGTGGCGAATCGGCGCTCACCGCAGCGCCTCCCCCACCATCGTGCGCACCGTGAGCCTGCGCAGCGCCCGTTCGGCCAGCGCCGCCGCCGTATCCGTATCCGGCGCGGTGGCCAGCACCGCGCCGATCCGGTCGCGAAAGTCACCGTGTCGCACGGTCGGTCCGGCCGCCCGATCGATGTCGACCCGCCGCACACCCGGCATCGCGGCCGCCTCCGAAACCCCGTCGACGCCGGCCCACACGCCGCTCGCGGGCGCGAGCAGAAAACGCACGGCCGCCGCCCCCGCACGGTCCGCCGCACGCGGCGCCACCGACCGGCCCAACGCCGTGGCCAAGAGCGCGTCGATCAGGTCCACGCCATGGGCGGCGAGCACGAGTTCGGGGATATGCCCGCCCGCGAGCCGAGGGTTGACCTCGATCACCACCGGTCCGTCGGCTCCCACCCGCAGTTCGACATGTGTCGGCTGGTCGGCGAGGCCCAGCGCCGTGACCGCCGCCGTGGCGCACGAGCGCAGCGCGGCGAGCAGTTCGGGCTCGACGACGGCCGGGAAGTCGTGTCCGCTCTCCACGAAGTACGGCGGTTGGCCCAGATGTTTGGCCACGACGCCGACCACCCGGCCGCCGACCGACTCGACGGAGAACTCCGGGCCGGTCACGTACTCCTGGAGCAACACCCCGGTGGGAATCGCGAGTCCGCGCTCGTTGACGGGCGCGCCCAGCAGCGCCGCCGCGTGCCGGCGCAGTTCGTCCGCGCCCGTACACAGGCGCACGCCCACGCTGCCGCTGCCGGTGACCGGCTTGACCAGCACCGGTCCGGGACTCAGCCGACGTCGCGCGTGGTCGAGGAGCGAGACGTCGGTGACGGTGACGCCCTCGGGTACGGCCACCCCGGCCGCCGCCAGCGTGCGACGCTGTCGACCCTTGTCCCGACAGGTCGCCACGGCCCGCGGGTCGGGCCCGGGCAGGCCGAGCCGGCCGGCCAGCAGGGCGACCGTCTCGATGTAGTGGTCCGAGGTGCCGGCCACGCCGGCCACCGGGCCGGGCAGGGCTCGGACCGCCGCCACGAGCGCGTCGAGCGACCCGGTGTCGGTGACCACGACCGGGACGTCGTCCTCACGCACGTACGCGTAGCGCTCCGGTCGCGCGCACAGCAGTACCGGCCGCAGGCCCTCGCGGCGCGCGGCCCGCGCCAGGGCTCGTCCGTTGCCGGTGGTGTTGCTCTCCACCAGGACCAGGGTCGCGGTCATCGCACCGGCGCCTGTTCGTGCGGGGACCGGGCCGGATCCGGGGCGGCGCGGCGCCCCCACACCATGCGGTCCCAGTGGCCGCGCACCCGGGCGGGGTCGGTGACGGTGTGCGGTTCGGTGGGCAGTACGGACAGGTGCAGCCCGTGCCGGCGCAGCCAGTGCGGGTCGCCCGAGGTGGACTGGTAGCGGTGCCCCTCGTCGGCGAACAGCGCCAGCACTGTTCGGTCCGGGTGCCGGCGGGCCTCCCAGCGGGCGACCAGGTGTGCGGCGCCGCTGGTCGGCCCCATGAACAGCGCGTGTTCGCGGTGCAGTCGGCCGGTCGCGCCGAACGCCTCGGCGGCACCCAGCCAGTGCACGTCGTCGAAGGTGTCGTGCTCGACGTTGCCCGGCATCAGGCTGTTGCCGAGTCCGCGCAGCGTGCGGGGGCCGTCGGGCAGCCCGAAGAGCACGCTGTGGTGGGTGTCCACGGCCACCGCGCGGGTTTCGGGACGCCGGCGCCGCAGTCCGTGCGCCGTGCCGCACATCGAGCCGCCGGAGCCGACACAGCCCACCAGGGTGTCCACGGGCCCGATGCGCTCGTGGACCAGGTCGGCGACCGCCGTGTAGGCGTCGGGGTTGAGCGGGTTGTCGTATTGCGAGGGCACGAAGGCCGGCGCGTACTGCCTGCGGATCTCCTCGAGCCGGTCGAGGCGGGCGCGTTGGTGTCCGCCGACCGCCGCCGGCTCGGGGACGATCTCGACCCGGGCGCCCAGGTCCTCGAGCCTGGCCCGCAGCGGCGCGTCCAGGACCGGGTCGCTGACCAGGACCAGCGGGTAGCCGCGCAGCGCGGTCACCATGGCCAGGCCCAGTCCGAAGGTGCCGGAGCTGGTCTCCACGACGGTCATGCCCGGGCGCAGTTCGCCGCGTGCGATGGCGGTGTCCAGGATGTGCCGGGCCGGGAGCAGTTTCATCACGGTGAAGCAGGCCGCGTAGAGGTTGTGTTCGAGCCGGACCAGTCGGGGCATCTCGGTGGCGGCGACCGCGTCGCCGAGCCCGACGCTTCGCGCGCCCGGCGCCGTCCCGTTCAGCGCGTGCCCGTGCAACGCCCGGCCGTTCACCGGCTGTTCCGTTCGCGACGGTGGAAGCGCATCGGCATGGACGTGATCCCGTTGATCCAGTTGGACCGCAGGTGGGTGACCTTTCCGGTGGGTTCGACGCCTTCGAGGGCGGTGCCCAGTTCGTCGAAGAGCATCCCCAGGGCCATCCGGCTCGACGGCGCGCCGATGCAGTAGTGCGGGCCGCCGCCGAACGCCAGGTGCGGGTTGGGCGATCGGCCGGGATCGAAGGTGTAGGGGTCGGCGAACACGCTCTCGTCCCGGTTCGCCGAGGCCACCCAGGCGCACACCCACTCACCTCGGCGCAGCGTGGTCCCGGCCATCTCGGTGTCCTCGCGAACCCGGCGCACCAGGTGATTGGTCGGCGTCGTCCAGCGCGCGCCCTCCTCCACCAGCAGGGCCGTGCCGTGCTCGTCGGCCAGTGCGCCGTCCCACAGGTGCGGACGCTCGGCGAGGGCGAGCAGCGTGTGTGAAGCCACGTGCGGTGTGGTGGAGTTGGCGCCGAGCAGGAAGCTGTAGCAGTTCAGCGCGACGCGCAGGTCGTCCATCGGCGCGCCCTCGGTCTCCAGCGTGGTCAGCGCGCTGATCAGGTCCTCGCCCGGGTGGGCGCGCTTGCTTGCGATGATCTCGGCGAAGCACGCGAAGAGTTCGTGGTGGGCGCGGCGCAGTGTCTCGTGGGTGGTCTCGCCGCTGGCGTATTCGGGGTCGTCGGGCGCGATGCTGGCGGTGGTGTAGTGGGCGATGGTCTCCCAGTACGTGTCCGGGATGCCCATGAGTTCGCCGATGACCACCATCGGCAGCAGCCGCATCAGCTTCGCGAAGTCGTGTTCGCCGCCGTCGAGCAGGGGTCGGGCCAGGGCGCGGACCCGTTCACGGATTCCGGCGGCGCGTTTGCGGACGACCGCGTGACCGATGGTGCGCATCGTGGGTCGGCGGATGTCGCTGTGCAGCGGCGGGTCCATCAGCGTGATGGTGCGCCCACCGGCGCTGTCCCCGACGCCGACCGAGGCCAGGATGGTGCCGTCCTCGGAGCCGAAGACGCGGTGGTCCTTGACGATGCGGTCGCATTCGGCGTGCCGTGCGAAGCCCCAGAAGACGTCGCCGACGGCGGGCGCGGTGTGTCTGGTCACCGCCGTGTCCTCACGCATTGTGCGCCATCTGGCGTGTTGGCACTCCTCGTAGAGGGTGGGGTCGGTGACGTCGACGTCGGCGTAGGGGACGCGCAGGCCGGGAGGGGGCGCGGTGATCTCCATCAGCGGGCGCCGTCGCGGTCGCCGCCGGTGGCCGCGGCCAGTTCGGCGATGGTCTGGTGCCGGAAGAACGCCCCGGCCGAGCAGTCGATGCCGAGCCTGCGCAGGCGTTCGATGGTGTCCACGCTGAGCAGCGAGTCGCCGCCGAGCTCGTAGAAGTTGTCGTCGACGCCGACCCGGTCCAGGCGGAGCACCTCCGCCCAGACGTCGGCCATGAGCGATTCGGCCTCGCTGTGCGGTGCCCGGTATTCGGGCAGGTCGCCCAGTCGCTCGCGCGCGGTCCACGGTGCCGCGAGCGCGGACCGGTCCGGTTTGCCGTTGGGGTCGTGCGGCATCTCCTCCAGGACCAGGCAGGTGCCGGGGACCATGTGCGCGGGCAGGCGCTCGCCCAGCCACGCGCGCATCGTGGAGGCGGTGACCCGGGCGTCGCCGGCCGGTACCGCGAAGCCGACCAGCCGCTTTCCGTCCGCCTCGGTGCCGAACACGGCGACCACGGCCTCGGCCACCTCGGGGCGGCCGTTGAGCACCGCCTCGATCTCCCCCGGTTCGATCCGGAAGCCGCGGATCTTGACCTGCCGGTCGGTACGGCCGCGGAACTCGAACGCGCCGTCCTCGCGGCGCCGCGCGAGGTCGCCGGTGCGATACATCCGGCTCGCCCGGCCGCCCCGGAAGGGGTCGGGCAGGAACCGCTCCGCGGTCAGGGCCGAGCGCCGCAGGTAGCCTCGGGCGACGCCGACGCCGCCGACGTACAACTCGCCGACCTCGCCGGGCTCGACCTCGCGCAGGTCCTCGTCGAGTACGTACATCGTGCGTCCGCTCAGCGGTGTGCCGATCGGCACCCGATCCCACTGCGCGTCCGGATCGGCGGCGTGCAGCGACGCGAACGTCGTTGTCTCCGTCGGACCATACGCCGCCAGGACCCGAAGTCCCGCTACGGCGGCGGCTGTTCGTATGTGTTGCGGGGACAGCACGTCACCGCCGGTGATCAGCGTGCCGACCGGCTCCAGTGCGTGCGGCGCGTGGTCGGCCAGGACGTGGAACAGGCCCGTGGTCAGGAACAGCCAGTCGGGCCGCCGCTTGGCCAGTTCGGCCGACAGGTCCTCGACCGCGACGGGCCCGCCGCGCAGGATCTCCACCCGGCCGCCGCGGCACAGCGCGGCCCAGATCTCGAATGTCGAGGCGTCGAACGCCATCGGCGCGTACTGGGCCACCGACTGGCCGGGGCGCACCGCGATGCGTTCCTCGTCCAGGACGAGCGCGACCACGGCGGCGTGTTCGACCACGACGCCCTTGGGCACGCCGGTGGATCCGGACGTGTAGATCACGTAGGCGGCCTGGTCGGGTCGCACCCGGCCGGCCGCGAGTTCCGCGAGCGGATCGTTCGCGGCCGCGTCGCCGCCGCCCGCCTCGGCGTCGGCGTACAGCACCGGCACCCCGTCGTCCACGAAGTCCGGGACGCCGGCGCCGTGTTCGGCGACCACGGCCGACACGGCGCTGTCGCGCACCATGAAGCGTTGCCGCTCCAGGGGGAAGTCGGGGTCGATCGGCACGTACGCGGCGCCCGCGGCCAACACGCCCAGCAGGGCCACGATCGCCGTCGGGGAGCGTGGCACGGTCACCGCGACCCGATCCTCGTGGCCCACCCCGGCGGCGCGCAGACGACTCGTCAACCCGCATGCCCGGGCGTGGAGTTCGCCGTAGGTGAGGGTGTCCCCCTCGATCGAGACGACCGCGATCGCGTCCGGGTCGCGCAGTGCCTGATACTCGACCAGTTCGTGCAGTACCACCGCGTCGCGCTCCGTCGGATGCGCTTCGGACGCCGTCATATTCGTCGTTGTCATCGCCTTCCGCTCCGCTCCGCGTCGCCGAACGCCAAAGGAATGGCTTTTCGACAATTGTTCGGACGCACCTCGGGGTCAATGCCCGCGAAGGAATTCGGAAGGTAGTCGGGACGGTGCCGAGAAGGCGCGGCGCGACGGGAAACATCCGGGAAAGAATCATGGCGGCACGGCATTTCTCCGACGAACATGACGCCACGGTGGACAAGACACCGACGACACCTACGACACCGTGGACGGGCACTGTGGATTCGGCCCCGTGGGACCTCTCGATGGCGCTGACCGGCAAGGTGGTTCTCGTCACGGGAGCCGGATCCGGGATCGGTGCGGCGGTCGCGGTGCGGGCCGCGTGCGCCGGGGCCTCGGTCGCCCTGGTGGGCCGGCGGGTCGGCGCGTTGGAGGAGACCGCCGCGCTGATCCGGCGCACCGCCGGCGAGCGCACGCGAACCGCCGTACTGCCGTGGGACGTGCGCGCCGAGCCCGGCGCGGATCGACTGGTCGGCGCCGCGATCGAACGGCTGGGCCGGATCGACGGCCTGGTCAACAACGCCGGCGTGGCCCGCTTCGCGCCGTTGGAGGATGCCGCGAGCGCGGATCTGGACGCCATGCTCGACACCCACGTACGCGGCCCGGTCGCGCTGATCCGGGCCTGTCTGCCGGCGCTGCGCGCGGACCGGGGCAGCGTGGTCAACGTCTCGTCCGTGGGCGGGGTCCTGGCCATGCCGGGGCGTTGCCTCTACGGCGCGAGCAAGGCCGCGCTGAACAGCCTGACCCGTTCGCTGGCCCACGAGTTGGCGCCGGACGTACGGGTGAACGCGGTCCTGCCCGGGCCGGTGGAGACCCCGATGTACGACGACCTCGGCCTGGACGAGCCGGCGACGGCGGCGTTGCGGGCGGGCCTGCTCGCCGGCACCCCGATGGGCCGTTTCGGAACGCCCGACGAGGTCGCCCACTGGGTGTGCGCGCTGCTGGACGCCGAGCGGTCCGGGTGGATCACCGGCGTACTGCTGCCGGTCGACGGCGGACGCACCGCGTAGGGCGGCCTTCGGGCGGCGTCACCGGCCGCGGTACGCGGGGCTGCGCGCGCCCGGCACGCACCGGACCGCGGCCCGACACGGCACCGGGGCCACCAGGGCACCACGGACCACACCTCATCGACATCGCAGGAGGAGAGACCGTGACCACCACCGAAGACGCCACGACCGTATACGGACGACCCGAGTTCGCCGACATCGACATCGGCGACACGATGCGCCACGGCCACCCCGACATCACCGACGGCGACCGGTTGATCGTGGACCTGGTCCGCCGCCGGGCGCAGGCCCTGGGCCGCCCGCTGACGGTGATGGACGTCGGCTCCGGGTCCGGCGTGGTCTCGGCGATGTTGGCGCACAACCTTCCGGGACACCGGGTGATCGCCAACGAGGTCGAGCCCCGGTTGATCGCCCAGGCCCGCGCGCGGCTCGCCGACTTCGCCGGCGGCGAGGTCTTCGACCGGCCGTTCCAGGAGTGGAAGGAGCCGCTGGACGTGGTCATCTCCTGGGGCTCGCACCACCACCTGCCGAACACCTACCTCGACCATGTGCGCACGCTGCTCGTCGACGACGGTGTGCTGATCATCGGCGACGAGTTCTGCCCGGAGTACTGCGACGACAACGACGCGGCCCGGGTGACCACCGCCGAGGTGATCCACCTGGCCGACGGCCTGGTGCTGACCTCGCACCGCGAGGTGGCCGCGTACCGTGCCGAGGGCGTCGTCCCGCAGTGGTCGCGCGACCTGGAGGCCAAACGCCGACGCGCGCTGTGGCACTGGTACAAGTTCGTCGTCGACTACGCGATGGCCAAGGACAACTGGACCGTGGTGCTGGCCGAGTTGCAGATCACCCGCGACGACCTGACCACGTCGTTCGACGAGGAGCACAAGCTCTCCCCGCTGATCGTGCGCCGCGACCTGGAACTCAACGGATTCCGACCGCTGTCGACCAACGTCATCGGCAACCGGCCGTCGGACCTGCAGAGCTTCCATCTCTACGAGTTCGCACCCCGACCGCGGCGCTGACGCGCCTTCGGATCCGCCCCGCCCCGGCTCGGGAACCCTCGGGCCGTGTCGGTGGCGGCTCTCGAGGACCCGCGGCGCCGCCACCGCCGGCCGGCGCGCCTCGCGAAGCCGTCCGGCACCCGTCGCACCCACGCGTACCAGCGGAAAGAGAGCCCTCATGTCGACCTTCGAGACGAGCGCGGCACCCTTGGCCGTCTCCCGCGCGGCGTCCATCCCGCCGTCGTGTCTGCACGACGTGTTCCGCTCGGCCGAGGTGTGGGAGCGCACGCACCGCCGCGCCGCGATCCGATTGCACGTGGGCGAACCGGCGTTCGCGCCGCCGTCCGAGGCGGTCGAGGCGCTGGGCGCGGCGGCGCGCGACGGGCGCGCCGCGTACACCTCGGCCGAGGGCATGATCGAGCTGCGTGAGGCGCTGGCCGCCAAGTTGGCCACCGAGAACGGCCACCACACCGCGCCGGACCGGGTGTTCGTCTCCCCCGGCTCGTGTCAGGGCCTCGCGGCGTTGATGCAGTCGATGGCCGATCCCGGCGACGAGATCCTGTTGCCGGAGATCCACTGGCCGATCCATCTCCAGCAGGCCCTGCTGGCCGGGTTGCGGCCGAGGTTCTACCCGCTGGACCGGGACTTCCGGCCCGACGTGGACTCGCTGGCCGACGCGGGCGGCGCGGACACCCGGCTGATCCTGCTGAACACGCCCTCGAACCCCGCCGGTGTGGTGCTCGACGAGCCGTTCCTGCGGGCGGTGTTGGACCTCGCCCGGCGGCGGCGCTGGCGGATCATCAGCGACGAGGCGTACGAGCACTTCGTGTTCGAGGGCACGCACGTGTCCATGGCCGCGCTGGAGCGGGACGTGCCGGAGCGCGAGCGCCTGGTGCACTCGGCGTTCAGCTTCTCCAAGAGCTACGCGATGACGGGCTACCGGCTCGGCTACATCGCCGTGCCGAACGAGCGCGCGGCGAGCGCGCTGCGGGTGGTGCAGGAGGCGAGCATCGTGGCTCCGCCGACTCCCGTGCAGTACGCGGGACTCGCCGCGCTCGGTGCCCCCGGCGCGGCGGCGCGCAACCGCGAGACGGTGCGGGCGAATCGGGATCTGGCCCTGCCGGACCTGGTCGCGGCGGGCCTGCTGGGCCGGGTCCCGCCGGGCGGCTGGTACGCGCTGTTGGACTTGGCCTCGGTGGGCCTGGACGCGGACGTGTTCGCGGCCGAGTTGCTCGCCGAGCACGGTACGGCGGTGGCGCCGGGCCGGGGTTTCGCGCTGCGCCCGATCCTCGACGCGCAGTGCCGGGTGACCGGCCTGGGGCAGTCGCCGCGCTCACACGGGTTGTTGCGGATCGCCTTCTGCGGCGACGGCGAGTTGCTGCGGGCCGGTGTCGAACGCCTGCTCACCACGGCGTCGGGCGGTCGGGAGTGAACGGCTCCGCGGCCCGGACGTCCGCCCCGCACACCAGCGCGGCCGACGGCGCCGCCGGGCCCACCTACGACGGGTATCTGCGCCTGTCGACGATCCTGGGCGCGCAGGCCCCGACCACGGCGGAGAGCGACCGGTGTACACACGCCGCCGAACACTTCTTCATCGTGGCGCACCAGAGTTGCGAGTTGTGGCTCAAACAGGCGCTCCTCGACCTGGAGTTGGCGGCCGACGCGATCGGCTCCCGGCCGCGCGATCTGCATCTTTGTCTGGAGCAGGTTCGGCGCACCACACACGTGCTGGCCGTGATCGCCGAGCACTTCACCGTGCTGGAGCGGCTGACCGTGTCCTCCTTCGCCCGCTTTCGCGGTGCGCTCGGGCGGGCCAGCGGGGCCCAGTCGGCGCAGTTCCACGCGCTCTACCGGGCGTTGGGTCTGTACGGCGCGGAGAGCGCGCTGTTTCGCGAGTTTCTGGGCGCGCTGGCCGAGCGGGATCTGACCGTGGCCGAGGTGTATCGGCGGGCGCCGCAGTCCGGGTTGCCGTATCTGCTGGCCGAGGGTCTGGTGGACCTGTCCCAGGCGGTGCGCCGTTGCCAGTTGGCGCATGTCGAGGTGGTGGTTCGACAGATCGGCGCCCGGCCGGGTACCGGTCGCACCACCGGCGCGGACTTCCTGGCCCGGCGGTTGGCGGTGCCGTTTCCCGAACTGTGGGAGGCGCGCTCGGCGTTGCACGGGTCGCAAGCGGTCGGGGTCGGCGGGGGCGGGCGGTACGACCGATAGCTCGACGGTTCCGCCTCGACACACGCGCCGCCGGTACCGAGCCGAATGGCTCGGTACCGGCGGTCTTTCGCGGGTCGGCTCGCGGCGGCGGGGTCAACCCCCGGCGGTCGGCGCACTGGGCGCCGGCAGCGTGCACCGCGCGCCGCGATCCGGCAGCCGGCCGGACGTGAGGTAGGTCCGGACCGCGTCGTCGACGCACGCGCTGCCTCGTCCGTACGCGGTGTGCCCGTCGCCGCCGACGCTCAACAGGCGTGCGCGGCCCATCGTTTCGGTCACGTCGCGGGCCCAGGCGAGCGGGGCCAGCGGGTCGCCGTCCACGCCGATCACCAGTGCGCGGTCGTCTCCGGTGTAGCGCCAGGGGCCCTCGAAGCGGTGCGCGGCCCGGACCGGCCACTGCGCGCACTTGAGTTCGCCGTAGCCGTACAGCCGGCCGAAGTGCGCCGACGCCGCGGCGGACGCGGTGAAGTGTCGGTCGTGCACGCGCGGATCGGTGGCCACGTCCCGGTCGAGGCAGGAGTTCGCGAGTTGTTGGGCCGTCACGTCGTCCGGGCCGGTGGGTGGTTCGGTGGTGGGTACGTCCTGGGCGGCCGTCGCCGCCAGGTACGCCGCGAAGCGCGGCCAACCTTCGGAGGCGGTCAGTCCGCCGATGACCTGGGTGAGCAGCAGTCCGCCGGTGAGGATGTCGTGCCGACCCGGGTGGGCGATCCGGTTGCGTTCCAGCTTGTCCACCAGCGCGTCGAACGCCCTCGCCGGGTCGCCGGCCCCGAACGGGCACAGCGCCGGATCGCCCTTGCACCAGTTCAGGAAGCGGCCGAGCGCGAACTCGCCGGCGGCGAGTTGTTCCCGGTCGAAGCGCAGCGGCTCGAGGACGTAGTCGCGGGCGTCGATCGCCGCGTCCAGGACCATCGAACCGACCCGGTGCGGGTAGCGCGCGGCGTAGATCTGCCCGAGCACCGTGCCGTAGGACTGCCCCAGGTAGTGCAGCCGGTCGTCGCCCACGGCCCGACGCAGCAGGTCCAGGTCGGCGGCCGAGTCGGCGGTGCTCATCGTGCGCAGCAGCGTCGGATCGGTGTTGCGCGCGCATGCGGCGGTCAGCGCCTTGGCCTCGGCGAGTTTGGCCGGGCGGTCGGCGAGCGTGGGGTAGGCCGGGAGCGGTTCCTCGATCTCGCGTTCCTGCTCGTAGCTCATGCAGTGCGCGCCGGGCACGCTGTTCGACTGGCCGCGCTGATCGAAGCCGACGACGTCGTAGCGGTCCGCGAGGGCGGCGAAGGGGGCCGTGCGGGTGCGCAGCAGGGCCACGCCGTTGCCGCCCTGGAGGCCGCCGTTGACGAAGAGTGTGCCGATCCGGTGTGCCCGGTCCCGGGCGGGAACGCGGATCAGGGCCAGGTCGACGGTCTTGCCGTCGGCCACGCCCGGCCGCATCGGGACGCCGGCGCTCGCGCATTCGAAGCCGTCGCCGCAGCCGGTCCAGGTCAGCTTCGGCACCGCGGGCCCGGGGGTCGCGACGGCCGAGGACGGTACGGCCAGGGTGGTCGCCACGGCGGCCAGCACGGTGACCGTGGACACGAGCCACGAGCGGCGGCGGGACGTGGTGGGTGGTCGCGGCTGCGACTGCACGGTGGTCTCCTCGCGATCGGGCACGCCTCACCCGACCGGCGGGCGCGCGGTACGACGGACACCACCACATGCTCGACCACGGGCCGTGCGGCCGCGCGAGATCTTTGTCGGATCTGTCGCTCCCCGGGCACACCCGCTTTGTCCCGACGCGGGTCCGGCCCCGTTTCAGTCCGCGAATTCGGTCTCGGCCCGGGTGCAGCCCCGGAACGGCGCGATGTCGGCGGCGCGTTGCTCGATGCCCTCCCGGTCCGCCTTGTGCAGCCTGCGTACCGTCTCCACGGTCAGGCGCAGCGTGCGCCCGCTCTTTCGGGACCGCCACAGGGCCACGAGTTCGCCGTCGCGCAGCACCACGCCGGGGTTGCCGGTGTGCTTCCAGACCCGTTTGCGCAGCGCGCCGTCCGGGACGGCGGTCTCCCGGTCGCGCTGGTGCAGCCACGGGTCGTAGGCCGGGAGCACGCGCAGTCCGCGTGCCTCGGGCGGGTCGACGAGCGCCCGGTGGTCGTCCCGATGGATCCACGCCGTGCGGCCGTCGACGCGCACCTCGCGCATCTCGTCGGCCGCCGCCTGCCACGCCTTGGCGGCGACCTGCCACGCGGTGCCCGCCCACTCGGTGAGGTGTTCGGGGGTCGAGGGTCCGTAGGTGTGCAGGTATCGGCGGACGAACTCCTTGCGCGCGGCGGGGGCGGACCGGTGCGGCGGCTTTTGGCCCAGCCACTGGTCGGTCCGCACGAACGAGGCCTCGCGGCCCGCGCGCGGCGCGATCACGAACAGGCCGGTGAGCGAGATGGCCCGGGCCAGGATCGCGGTGAAACCGCTGAAGGTGTCCGGCTCGAACCATCCCGAGAACTCGTCGGGCATGCGTTTCCCCAGCGCGACCCCCAACTCGCGCTTGGTCAACACCTGCCCGTCCAGGGCGTCTTCGATCGCCGCCCGGGTCAGCTCCACGACGTCGACCGCCGAACGTCTCATCCCGTCGAGCATCGGCACGAAGCCCTGCACGGCCACCCGCCAGGACTCCTCGTCCTCGGGCAACATCGGCCGGGTGAACACCGGGAGGTCGCGGGTCGGGAACAGGTACGGCGACTGCCGCACCGTCCATGCCTGGAGGAGCGACTTGTCCTCGGCCAGGGCCCGGTCCACCTCGTCGACGGTCAGTCCCGGCACGCGGGCCAGCAGCGCGAGCGGCCCGTTGCCCGGTGGGGTGTTCTGGGCGCCCGCGGCGGCCGCGGCGGCCCACAGGTCGGGCGCCGCGCTCGCGTCGGTCAGCTGTTGGCCGGCCGCGCGGAACGCGAGCACCCGCTCCCGGTCCACCTGTTCGCTGTCGCCGTCATTCACGAGCGCACCTCTTCGTTCGATCGATTTCTCGGACGCGTCGGGTCGGGAATGCCTGTCGATGCTACGCCGATATCCGCCGGCGTCCGTGCCCGGGAAGGATTCCGTACAGATGTCCGACAGATTCTTTGCGGAGTTCCCCCGACCGAGGTAATCGTGCAAGTAATGCGATTTCTCCGGGAAATGAGGCGCGTGTCGAGTCGCCTCGGAACGGATGGCGATGCCTGTTCCCGATCGTGCGGACGAGCCGAGTATCGACTGCGCCGACCCGGCGATCGGGTCCCTCCCCTGGGCGGTAGCCGCGATCGCGCGCCGTTCGCCCGATCTGGCCGCCGTCTTCGACGCACACGGCGAGACCTCGTTCGCGGCCTTGGACGCGGCGGCGGACCGCTGGGCGGCGGCGGTGGCCGGGCGGGTCTCCCCCGGCGGGTGGGTGGCGGTGTGCGGGCGGCGCGGCGCGTCGTTGGTGGCCGCGGCGTTGGGTTGTATGCGGGCGGGTCGGGTGTACGTGCCACTGGATCCCGCCCATCCGGGCGAGCGCATCGCGTCGACCCTGTCGGATGCCCGTCCCGAACTCGTGCTGGTGGACGAGGTCGCGCCGGCGGCGGTGGTCGACGCGGCGCCGGCACTGCGGCTGGACGCGGAACCGCCGGGCGAACCGGGCCGCCCCACCCGTCTGTTCCCCTCGGACCCGGCGTATGTGATCTACACGTCCGGCTCGACCGGCACACCCAAGGGTGTGGTGGCCACGCACGGCGGACTGGCCACCCTGGTCCGGGCGTTGCGGGCGCGGGGCCCGGCGCTCGCCGAGGGCGACGTGGTGTTGTCGGTGGCCTCGATCGCGTTCGACATGTCCGTCACGGACATCTTCGTGCCGTTGGCGGCGGGCGCGTCGGTCGTGCTGCCGCCCGACGAGCGGACGCGTGACCCCGACGTGCTGCTCGACCTGATCGACCGGCATCGGGTCACCACCGTCCTGGCCACGCCGTCGTTGTGGCGCATGTTGGTGCTCGCGGGACTGGGGACCAACGGTCGGCGCCGGGTGCGGGCATTCGGCGGCGGGGAGAAGCTGACCGAGCGGCTGGCCCGCGAACTCCTGGAGCGGACCGCGTCGTTGCACAACGGCTACGGCCCGACGGAGACCACGGTCTACGCGACGTTCGCGCCGATCTCGGACCCGGACCGGCTGCCGCTGGGTGGTCCGATCCCGGGCACGCGGCTCTATGTCCTGGATCCGGACGGGGAGTTGTTGCCGCCGGGTCCGCGCGGTGAGCTGTACGTGGGCGGCCTCCAGGTGTCCTCCGGCTATCACCGGCGACCGGCGCTGACCGCCGAGAAGTTCGTCCCGGACCCGTTCTCGGGAGTGCGCGGCGCGCGGATGTATCGCACCGGCGACGTGGTCCGGCTGACCTGCGGCGGCGACCTGCACTTCATCGGGCGCACCGACGACCAGGTCAAGATCCGCGGCCATCGTGTCGAGCCCGGCGAGGTGGTCGCGGCGCTGGAGAAGTCGCCCACGATCCGCCAGGCGGCGGTACTGGCGCACCGGGACACGCTCGTCGGCTATCTGGTGGCCGAGCCGGGGCACGCGCCGACGGCCGCCGACGTACGCGCGCACGCGCGCCGCCTGCTGCCGGAGGCGATGGTGCCCGATCGGCTGTCGTTCCTGCCCGCGCTGCCGATGACGGCCAACGGGAAGGTCGACCACGCGGCGCTGCTCGCATGGCGGGATCCGGCCGAGGCCGCGCCGGACCCGGCCGGGCCCGACCCCGACGGGGCGCCCGACGGCCCGACCGAGAAGGCGGTGGCCGCGGTCTGGGGCGAGGTGCTCGGGCGGGCCGAGGTCGACGCCCGGGCCGGCTTCTTCGACCTGGGCGGCCACTCGCTGCTCGCCATGGAGGTGGTCTCCCGGCTGCGCACCGAGTACGCGCTGGAGTTGCCGGTGTGGGAGCTGTTCGCCGAGCCGACCGTGCGCGCGTGGGCCGCCGTGATCGATCGTGCGTCCGCGTCGCCCGCCGACGACGCCGACACGCGGGAGCGCGAGGTGGAGCTGTCGCCGGAGCAGCGGGCGCTGTGTCGGGCGGAGCGGCTGGTGCCCGGAATCACCTCCCCCGGACTGGCGGTGCGGGCCACGCTGACCGGCGCCGTGGACACCGGGCGGGTGGTCGAGGCACTGGCGGCGGTGGTGCGACGTCAGGAGTGCCTGCGTACCCGGTTCGCACCGGTCGCCGAGGACGGCAGGCAACTCGTGTCGCCCTACGTGGAATTCGACGTGTTCGAGGAGGACCTGCGGGACGCCCCGGCAAACGCGCGAGTAGACGCGGGCGGGGCGAACGAGGCGATGGATGCCCCGTTCGACCTGGCCCACGGACCGCTGTTGCGGGCGGCGCTGCGGCAGTTCGCAAACGAGCGCTTCGAGTTGGAGATCCGCGTGCACGACGCGGTGGCCGACGTCGCGTCGCTGGGGGTGATCGTGTCGCAGTTCGCGGACGCGTACGCGGGCGATCCCGCCGCCGAACCCGACGACGCCGCGCGCTTCGCCCCACTGGCCCGGGCTCGCCGCGAGGCGGCGTCCCGGACCGCCCTGGCCGACGCGGTCGCCGCGTTCCGCGCCGCGTCGGACACTCTCGTGCCGGTCCCCGAGGGCGGCTACGACACCGGCCTGGTGCCGGTCCGGCTGGACGCGGCGGCGGCAGCCGGCCCGGCGCGGGAGAGTGTGTTGACGCGGGCGCTGCTGCGCGTGTTGCCCCGGGACTGGGGGGCGTCGATGGTACTCGCCCGGGTCGAGTCGGGGCGTTCGGCGGATACCGATGACCTGGTCGCGCCGCTGGCCGGCCTGACGTTGTCGACGTGGGATCGGCCGTCGGGCGGCGATCCGGTCCCGGCGTCGGCCGCGTCGGCGGTGCCCGCGCAGGTCCTCCTGGACGAGGACGGCTTCGGCGGCATGCCGGAGCTGCGTCGAGCCCTGCCCTGGTCGGCCCTGACCCTGCGCGAGCCCCTGCCCGCGCCGCGCGAGATCGGCCCCGGGGTGTGGTTGGAGCCGGTGTCGCCGCGACCGGAGGCGGCGCCGAGCGAGGGCGCCCAGCGCACCGCGCTGCCGGTGACGGTGGACCTGTGGGCGGACGGCGACGACCTCGTCGGCCTGCTGCAGTACCGCGTCGACCTGCTCGCCCCGGACGCGGCGCGCGAACTCGCCGCGCGCTTCGCCGAGACCGTCGCACGGGAGCGGCGGCTACCGGCCCGGACGTGAGGGCACCACGAAACGACGGCGCGGCCTCGCCCGAGAAGGGCGGGGCCACGCCGTTCGCGGGTGTGCGGCGGGATCAGGTCGCCTTGCGGAACACCGACACATGCCGCGTGCTCTTGGCCGTGAACGGCTCACCCGTCCAACCCCCGTACCGGTCGGACAATTCGAGCCCGGCCAGTTGCGCCATCAGGTCCAGTTCCGCGGGCCATACATACCGGACCTGATTGGGATACAGCCGGATGCCGCGCTCGCTCACCACGACCACCTGGGTCCGGATCCGCTGACGCACCGGGTCGTGCATGGTCGCCTCCAAGAACACCCGGTCGCGCTCGACGCTGCCGGTGGCCAGGCGTTGCCCGTCGGCGTCGGTGCGCGTCAGGTCGGGCACGTGCATCTCGGTGACCAGGGTGCCGTCCGGCTCCAGGTGCTCGGCCGCGTTGCGCAGGCAGCGCACCTGGTCGCGCTGGTCGAGCAGGCACAGGAAGGTGTTGAAGACGATGTAGACCAGGGAGAACGTGCGGTCGACCGCGACGTCGGCCATGTCCCCGAGGATCACCGGGAACGTGTCGCCGCCGGGTCGCTGTCGGAGTTTGTCGATCATCTTGTCCGCGCCTTCGATGCCGATCACCTCCAGGCCCGTGGCCGCCAGCGGCAGGGCCACCCGGCCGGTGCCGACGCCCAGTTCGAGGACCGCGCCCTTGCCCGCGCGTGCGGCCAGGAACTCCACCGTGGCGGGGGTGTCGGGCAGTGGGCCGGTCCACTCGTCGTACACCTCGGCGACGGCGTTGTACGCCGCGGCGTTCGATCCGGTCATGGTCCTCTCCTCGACGTTCGTGGTGCCGTGGCGATCGTTTCGGGGGCGATCAACTCCGCTCGGGCGACGCCGGCTTCGAAGTACCTGCGGGCCAGCGGCTCGTCCAGGACCGGGCAGCGCACGTCGAGTTCGGCCAGTGCGGCGTCGGTGCGGTCCGAGGCGACGTCCGGGATCGCCGCGGCGCCGCCCGCCGACGAGCCGGGCAGGGTGGCCGCGATCCGCCGCACCTCGTCCCGGTCCGAGGCGACGGCCGCGTCGAGCAACCGTCCTCGCCACAGGGCGAAGTCGACGGGGCGCAGCCGATGGCCGAAGCGGCGCAACCAGGAGAACAGCGTGGTGTAGCGGGTGGGTTCGGGCGCGATCAGGTGGTAGGCGGGCGGTGCCGCTCCCGTGCTCGCGTCGGTCAGCCGTACGACGGCCCGCGCCGCGTGGTCGACCGGCGCCCACCACAGCGGCGCGCCGGCCAGCGGGGCCGCGCCCATCGCGGCGCACGTGCGCAGGAACAGCCACGCGTAGTCGTTGGGGTTGGACACCCCGGTGCGGGTGTGCCCGGCCAGCGCGCCGGGGCGGAAGACCACGGCGTCCACGCCGCGTTCGCGGGCCCGGGCGACCAGGTCCTCGGCCACCCACTTGCTCAGTCCGTAGCCGCCGAGCGCGCCGGCGGGGCCGAGTTCGGCGAAGTCCGGTACGACATCCGCGGTTTCCCGGTCTCCGGGCGCTCGTCCGTAGAGCACCGACACCGTGGATACATGCGCGAGCCGTTTGGGTCGGCCCGCGCACACCAGGCGCAGTACCTCCACGGTGCCGGTGACGTTGGCGGCGCGCAGCGCCTCGTACGGGTAGCTGACGTTCACGCCCGCGCCGCAGTGGTGGATCGTGTCGACGTCGTCGAGCACCACGCGCCGGTCGGCGTCGGACAGGCCGCAGCCGGGTCGGGCCAGGTCGCCCGCGAGCGCGGTCACCCGGCCGGACCACGTGTCGCTCCACAGGTCGAAGTCGCGCAGCGCCGCCTCCAGGCGCTCCTGTGCGGTGCCGTTCCGGGGGCGCACCAGGCAGTGGATCCGTCGGTCGGTGTGCTCGGCGAGTTCGGCGACGACGGCGGCGCCGAGGAAACCGGTCGCGCCGGTCACCAGGACGGCGCCGGGGCGGTCGGAGCCGCCGGGGGTGTTGCGCGGCACGACGTCGGCGGGCAGCAGTCGGTCCTGTTCGACGGTGTTCATCGCCAACTCCACAGCGGCGAGGGCCCGTCGTCGTCCCAGCCGTCGCCCTCGGCGGGCCGGCCGGGGTCGGTCACCGGGTCCGCCGCGCCGGGTTCGGTGGACGCGGGGCCGGCCCGGCCGGCGTCCGGTTGTTCGGGCCGGGCCGGGGCCAGGATCCGTAGGTCGTCCTGGGTCAGCAGGATCGGGATCGACGTCCTCACCACCGCTCCTCACGGTTGTCCGCGTCGCACGGCCCGACCGGTGTCCCGGCCGTCGCGGACGTGGTACGAAACGACCACACGCGTCGTACTCCGGCGTCCCGCAGTCGCCGTCGGGCGTCGGCCACCCGGGCCGCCAGCTCGGGGGCGGCCGGGTCGAACAGCACGGCCAGGACCCGGCCGCTGTGCGCGACCTGGACGCCGATGCCGTCGTCCGCGCGGCAGATGCGCTCGGCGAGCGGCAGCGCGGCCTGGGGCAGGAAGCGCTGGTTGAGTCGGGCGCTGGCGGTGGCGGTGCGGGCCAGCAGCGCGCAGTCCGCCTCGGCCACCGCGCGGCGCAACATCGTCCGCAACCGCCGCAGGTGCTCGATCTCGTGTGGGCGGTACACGCGCGGCGGTTGGGCGATGGTGTCCACGTCCGGTCCGCCGACATCGAAGCCGAGCACCTCCAGGGCCGGCAGCGGGCCGCCGAGGTCCTCCAGGACGTAGCCGTCGCGGTTGGCGTACAACACGGCGCGGTGTCCGAACATCACCCCGTCCGAGGCGCCTTCGGCCCGCACGGCCAGGGCCGCCACCTCCGCCTCGGTCGGCACGCGGCCGTACGCCCGGGCCACCGCGCGGATCGTGCTGACCACGTCGGCGGTGGAGGAGCCCATGCCGCGTTCGACGGGGATCGAACTGTGCACGCTCAGCCGGCCGCCCTCACGAACGCCCAGTCGGCGCAGCGTCTCCTCGGCGGCACCCGCGGCCTTGGTCTTCCACACCGGGCTGACCGTGACGCCGAAGGCGCGCTCCGGGACGAAGGTGGCCCGGGCATGCAGCGTGGGCAGGGGCAGCGAGACGACGGCGTGTGTGAGTCGGCCGTCGTCGCGTTCGAACACGCCCTGGAGGATCTCGCCGTGGTGGGCCATCGCGCTGCCCAGGGCCACGCGGGGCCGCGCGGGCGGGCCCACCACGGTGAGCCGGCCGGCCCGGCCCCCGTCGAAGGCGGCGGGATCGACGGTGGCCGCCATGTCAGGCGTGTCCCGTGGAACGACCGGGCAGGGCGGCGTCCGGGTCCTCGACCAGCGCCCGCAGCGCGGTCTCGCAGGCCGCCGCGAAGCGCTCGACCGAGGCGCGTTCCCACAGCACCGTGCGGTACTTGACGTCGAACAGCAGCCCGTCCTCGACGATCAGCGTGGACACCTCCAGGTCGGTACTGGCCTTCGTGTTCGCCACGATGCGCCCCGGGTGCACCCGGCAGCCCGTCAGGGTGAAGCCGGATTCGGCCTGGAACACGTTGAGCGTCACATACGATCCGCGCCCGCCGACCACGAGCGAGTCGGCGCCGGCGGCCCGCAGTGCGTCACCGGCGGGGCAGGACTGGTTGGCGTAGGCCCCGGCCACCACGGCCCGGGTCCGGGTCAGGTGTTCGCGCCAGGTGGTGTCCGGGGCGAAGTCGTCGAAGCGCAGCACGAGCAGGTTGACGAACGCCCCCATCACGTCCGCCGCGTCGAGGTCGACGCGGTTCTCGCACGGGGTGAGCAACTGCACGTCGTCCTGCCCGGACCACTGCCGCAGGACCGCGGACAGCGCGGCGGCCACCACGATGAACGGGGTGACCCGTTCGCGGGCGGCGAAGGTGTACACCGCGTCGCGCACGGCCGGCGGCGCCAGTCGGTATACGACGTCCCCGTCGAAGGACGGCACCCGGGGGCGGGGGTGGTCGGTGGGCAGGGTCGATTCGCGCAGGCCGGCGAGCCGGCGGCGCCAGTAGCGGCGCTGCTCATCCGCGCCGCCCGTACCCGCGCGCCGGCGTTCGGCCGCGACGATGTCGCGGAAGGTCGTGGTGCGCGGCGCGGGCGACTCCCCCTCGCCGGTGGTGCGCCGGCGGTAATAGGCGGCGATCTGCGGGAACAGCACTTTCGTCACCGCCCAGTAGTCCATCACCAGGTGGTGGCAGGTCAGCAGCAGGTCGCGGGTGCCGGTGTCCAGACGGACCACGGTCAGCCGGATCAGCGGCGGTTCGGACACGTCGAAGCCGCGGTCGGCCCGCTCGGCGGCGATCCGCGCGGCGGCCTGCTCGCGCTCCTCGGCGGGGGTTCGGCGCAGGTCCACCACCTCGATCGTGAACGGGTGTTCGTCGTGCACCCGTCGGCTCGGGGCGGCGTCCCCCTCGCCCAGGTGGTAGGTGGTGCGCAGGATCTCCTCGCGGTCGATCGCCTGGGCGAACGCCCATTCCAGCGCGCCCTCGTCGAGTGGGCCCTCCACGCGCAGCAACAGGGTGAGGGTGTTGACCGCGCTGCCCGGGACGAACTGCTCCATCAGCCAGAACGGCTCCTCGGCCGCGCCCAGCGCGGTCGTACGCTCTCCGGGCACGGGCGGGACGAGCGGCGTGGACACGTTCGGCGCGACCTCGTCCGGCTCGTCCGCCAACGCCTCGATCTCGTCGTCGGTGAGCGTCTCCAACTCGGCCAAGGCGGCGGCGACATCGGGGTGACGTGCGGCGATCGCGGCGGCGAACGTGTGCAGTTCGGGGTGCTCGAAGACGAAGAGCAGCGGGACGTCGGCCCCGAACTCCTCGGCGAGCGTCTGGGTCATCCGCGAGGCGATCATCGAGTGCCCGCCCACCGCGAAGAAGTCGTCCTCGCCGGTGATCGTGTCGTCGTCGAGGAGTTCGCGGCACAGCGCGACGACGCGCCGCTCCACGGCCGGGGCGCGCCGCGCCGGCGCCGGGGCGGGGCCGGCCGGCGCCGACCGGTCCTCGCGGGGCGGGTCGACGATCCGCCACAGCAGGCGACCGTCCTCCATCCGGCGCACCCGAAGTGCACTGCCGTCCGGTGCGGACACCGGGGCCGCGTCGACGTGCAGCACGCCCTCCAGGCCGCAGGGGGCGGGCCGGCCGGTGGGTTCACGCACCTCGGCGCGGCCCGGAACGGCCGACACCTCGCCGCGGTCGCCGCCGGGCCAGGCCGGATCCACGCGCAGCACGACCGGCCCGGACGGGGTGGGCACAGTGTGCCCGTCGACATCGACGTCGCCGTCGGCGGCCGGTGTGGGCGGGGGTGCCGAGCCGGCCGGGGCGGGCCCCAGTTCCAGGGTGTCCAGCGTCGCGTCGGGGTCGGCCATCGCCGACTCCACGGCCGTCGCGACGTGGTCCACGAGCCGTTCGACGCCGGCCGCCGCGAAGATCGCGGTGTCGTACTCGACGGTGGCCACGACGTCGTCCCCGTGCCATTCGAGGTTGAACAGCAGGTCGAATCGGCAACGGCCGCGCGGCACATGGGCGACGCTCATGGTCAGGCCCGGGAAGGTGTCCGGGCGAAAGTGCAGCGGCGGCGCGTTGAAGACCACCTGCACCAGTGGCGAGTAGCCGGGATCGCGGCCGATCAGGCTCTCCCGCACCACCTGGCGAAAGGGGATGAACTGCCGGTCGTACGCGGTGAGCGTGGCGTCGCGGGCGGCGGTGAGCAGGTCGGCGAACGGCAGGTCGCCGGGTGTGCGCATGCGCACCGGGATCATGCAGGACAGCGGCCCGACCACGTCCCGGTACTGCTCGGGCCGGCCGTCCCCACAGATCCCGACCACCATGTCCTCGGCGCGTGTGTGCCGGTGCAGCACGGTCGTGAACGCCGCGAGCAGCGTATGGAACGGGGTGACCCGATGGCCGGCGGAGAAGCGGCGCAGGCGGGGCACCAGGCCCGCCCGGAAGGGGTGGATCGCCAGCGCGCCGCGGTTTCGTTTGGTGGGCGGTCGCGGGGCGTCCTCGGGCATCCGCAACACATGGGGCGCGCCCGTCAGTTCGGCGATCCACGCGGCGCGCTCGGCGTCCAGGTCTCCGCTGTCCAGGAGTTCGCCGTGCCATCGGGTGAAGTCGCGGTAGTCGGCGCGGACCGGCGGCAGTTCGGGACGGCGGCCCGCCCGGTGCGCGGTGTACGCGAGGGAGAGTTCGTCGAGCAGTCGCGCGGCGGCGCCGGCGTCCATCACCCCGTGGTGGAAGGCGAGCACGAGCAGGTGTTCGTCCGGGCCGAGCCGGGCCAGGCCGAACCGTACCGGCGGGTTCGCCGAGGGCCGATACGGCTCCTCCACCAACCGCCTGGCCCAGTCGAGCGCGTCGTCGGGGCGGCCGGTGAAGTCGGGCGGCGCGTCCAGGCGCACCGACCACGGGTCCACCACCGTCTGGCGCAGTCGGCCCTTGTCCACCGGCAGGATCGTGCGCAGCGCCGCGTGCCGCTCGACGAGCAGGTCGAACCCGGCTTCGAGGGCGGGCACCGAGAGTGGGCCGGTCAGCCGGAAGGCCAGGTGCTCGTTGTAGACGGCGGCCTCGCGGTCCATCTCGTCGACGAGCCACATCTGTTCCTGTACCGGTGTCGCGGGCAGAGCTTCGGTCGGGGTGGCCGTCACGACCGGGTCACCTCCTTCGCCCCGGCCGCCGCGACCGCCCCGGCTCGCGGGTGGGCCGTGATCGGCAGCCGGGTGAGTCCGTTGATGAAGTTCGAGCGCAGGTGCACCGGATCGCCGGCCGACTCGAATCGGTCGAAGCGGCGCACCAGTTCCTCCAGCAGCACGGTGAGCGCGACCCGGGCGGCGGGCCCGCCGACGCAGTAGTGCGGGCCGATGCCGAAGGCGATGTGCGGGTTGGGCGTGCGGTCGACCAGGAACGAGTAGGGGTCGGGGAACACCCGCTCGTCGCGGTTCGCGGACGCGACCCAGGCCACCACGAGTTCGCCGGCGTCGATCCGGGTCCCGGCGATCTCGACCTCGGTCAGCGTGCGGCGCATCAGGTGGTTGGTCGGCGTGGACCAGCGCAGCGCCTCCTGCACGGCCGCCGCCGCGCACTGCGGGTTCTCCTGGATCCGCCGCCACACCTCGGGGCGTTCGATCAGCGCGAGCAGCATGTGGGTACCGGTGTGCGGCGTCGTGGTGGTGGCGCCCATGACGAAGCTGTAGCAGTTGAGCAGGACCAGGCTGTCGTCCATCGGCGCGCCGTCGATCTCCACGTGCGCGAGCCGGGTGACCAGGTCGTCGCGGGGTTCGCGGCGGCGGTCGGCGATCAGTTCGCTGAACATCGCGAACAGGTCGTGGTGTGCCTCGCGCAGCGTCCGGTCGGTCCGTCCCTTGGCGAACTCCGGGTCGTCGGGCGCCACTCCGGCCATCGTCCAGTGCGGGATGTCGGCCCAGTACTGCCGGGGAATGCCCAGGATCTCGCCGACGGCGGCCATCGGCAGGTCGAACATCGTCCGGGCGAAGTCGTGTTCGCCGCCCGCTTCGAGCGGTTCGATGATCCGCAGCACGTGTTCGCGGATGCGTTCGGTGCGCTGGGCGAGGATGTTCGTGGTCATGGTGTGGAACGCGGGTGTGCGTACCGCCGTGTGCCGGGGGCGGTCCATCAGGTTGATCGTCCTGCCGCCGGCGCTGTCCCCGCCGGTGACGTCGAGGATGGTGCCGTGCTCGGAGCTGAAGCGACGCGCGTCCTTGAGCACGCGCACGACGTCGTCGTAGCGCGTGACGGACCAGAACCGGGCGCCGGAGGGGGTGTGTTGCGCCCACACGGGTGCCACCTCGCGCAGCGTCGCGAGTGCGACGTGTTGCGGATGGGTCTGGAATCGGCGTGGATCGTAGAGATCGATCGAGTCGAGCGGCACTCGCTCATCGGTCCCGGGGCCGGTCATGAGCATCGCGGAGTTCTCCCGTCCTGCGTCCAGGCGCACTCGGTGCAGCGCACGCACGGTTCGGAACGTATATCGGCGGGAGCGGCTCGGCAATGATTCTTTCTCGGTCCCGAAAGGAATCGCCGAGCGGGGTCCGCGGACTTCTTTCCGAAGTCTTTCGACAAATCCCCGATTACTTTTCGACGCGTCCTGGGCCGACTACCGTGTCCGGAATGAATACACCTGTGAAGAGCGGGAAATGGTTGCTTCGAAAGCCGCCGGATGACAGCGCGACACTGTTGTTCTGCTTCCCGTACGCGGGGGTCGGCGCCTCCTCGTACCGGCAGTGGCCGCAGTCCCTGCCCGACGGCATCGCCGTGTGCGCGCTCCAGCCGCCCGGCCGGGAGAATCGTTATCGCGAACCCGCGCCGAGCGACCACGCCGGCTTCGCCGCGGACCTCGTCGCGCAGCTCGCGCCGCTGCTGGACCGGCCGTTCGCCTTCATCGGGCACTGCGGCGCGGTGCCGTTCGCGCTGGAGACGATCCTGACCCTGGACGATCGGGGACTGCCGCTGCCCGAGCGGCTGTTCGCCTCCAGTTGGGGTGCGCCGCACCGGGGGCTGTACGGCGAGCTGAACTTCGTCGACCTGGAGACCGCCGACCTGGCGGAGGAGGTGCGGCAGCGCTACCGCCAGTCCGGGCAGGGCGAACCGCCGGAGGAGATGGCCGAACTCGGCGCCCGGGTCCTGCGCGAGGACCTGGAGGTGCAGCGGCCCTACCGCTACGACGTCGCCCGCAGGCTGCCGTGTCCGGTGACGGTGATCTCGTGGTCGGAGGACGACGTGGTGCCGCCGGAGACGGTGCCGCCGGGCTGGGCGGAGTGCGCGGACGTACGGGTGGAGGCGTTGGCGGGAAGGCATCTGGATTTCCTGCGCTGTCCGCCGGCCCTCGTCGAGGTGGTGACGCGGGACCTGGCGGTCGGCGGGGCGCCCTCCGACTGAATGCGTACGTCCGAGCGGCGCGAGGGACGGTTCACGACCGGGGATATCAGGTCGCGGACCGTCCCTCGTCTCGTTGGCTTGTTGGCTCGTTGCCTCGTTGGCTCGTTGGCTCGTCGAAGGGCTGCCGAGGCGCCGCTCAGGCCGGCAGGGCGAGTTCGCGGGCCAGTTCCGCCGGGGTCGGGTTGAGCATCAGCGCGCGGACCTTGAGCGGGACGCCGAGGCGTTCGCCGATCAGCCGCACCGCCCGTTGGGCACTCAGGGATTCGCCGCCGAGCAGGAAGAAGTCGTCGTGTACGCCCAGGTGTTCCCGGTCGAGAATCTCCTCCCACACCCGCACCAACGTCTCCTCCACCGCCGTGCGCTCCTCGGTCGGGGCACGATCGCGGCCGTCGGCGGCGCCGGTCGCGCGCCCCCAGTCGGGGATCGGCAGGGCGTTGCGATCGATCTTGTCGCCGGAGTTGAGCGGCAGCGCGTCCAGCCGCAGGAACACCTGCGGCACCATGTGGTCCGGTACCGTGCGGGCGAGTTCGCGGCGCAGCGCGGGTACGTCGAGGTCGTCGTCCGTGACCAGGCAGGCGACCAGCCGTCGAATGCCCCGAGGGTCCTCGGGCGCCGCGACCGCCGCCTCCCGCACGCCCTCGACGGCCAGCAACGCCTGTTCGACCTCGCCCACTTCGACCCGCAGGCCGGCGATCTTGAGCTGGTGGTCCACCCGGCCCCGGTGTTCCAGGACCCCGTCGGCCCGGAAGCGGACCAGGTCGCCGGTGAGGTAGAGCCGACCGCCCGGCACGTCGCCGAAGGGGTCCGGCACGAAGCGCTCGGCCGTCTGGCGGGCGGTGAGGTATCCACGGGCCTGCTCGGGCCCGGATACCGCCAACTCGCCCACCACGCCCGGCGGGACGAGCCGTAGACCGCCGTCCAGGACGTACAGCCGGGCGCCGGGCCACGGGCGTCCGATCGGCGGCGGCAGGGTGCGGTCCCGCGCGGTCGCGGTATGCGAGGTGATCGGCCGGTCTCGGGGGATCAGCGGCGAGGTGACGATGTTGACCTCGTTCGCGCCGTACCAGTTGCCCACCTCGAACGGCAGTTCCTCGGGGGCCCAGCGGCGCACCCGGTCGCTCCCGGTCAACAGGGTCCGCAGCGGCGTGCGGGCGGGCCAGTCGATCGCGACCAGCGCCTCGGCGAGCGGGGCCACCACGAAGACCTGGGTGATCGCTCGGGACAACAACCAGTCGCGCAGGTGTTCCGGCGCGGAGAGGTCCTCGTCGGCGGCGATGTGCAGCGGCGCGCCGGCGATCAGGTACGCCCACACCACCACGGTCACCGACACGTTGGTCTGCGGCGGGAAGGTCCAGCCGCCGCGTTCTCCCGCCGCCACGCCGTGCGCCCGGATCTGCGCCCGCGCGGAGTGTGTCGCGGCGCGGTGGGTGACCACGACCAGTTTGGGCGTGCCGGTGGATCCGGAGGTCTGCACCAGGAAGGCCGGATCGTCCGGGGCCGGATCGGGCAGCGGACGCTCGGGGGCCGCCGGGCCGGGCACGCGGCCCGTCGGTGTGAGGACCAGGGCGTCCTCGGCCTGCGGTGGCAGGGTGCGTTCGAAGCGGCTGGTGGTGAGTACGAGCCGGGCGTCGGCCTGGGCGAGGAAGCGGCCCAGGTACGCGTCGGGTGCCCTGGGGTCGAGCATCAGCGCGGCGGCGCCCGCCCGGTGCACGGCGAGCATCGCCACGACCAGTTCGGGGCAGCGCGGCATGCACAGCGCGACCACCGTGCCCGCCGAGGATCCCTGCGCCACGAGTCGATGGGCCAAGGCGTCGGCGCGCGCGTCGAGTTCGGCGTGGGTCACGGTCTCGCCCCGGTACTCGAGGGCCACCGCGTCGGGGGTGGCCGCCGCCCGGTCGGCGAGCAGGCGCGGGATCGTGTGCGGGGCGGCGGGGATGTCCGGGGTGGACCCCCAGGCGCGCAGCAGCGCGTGGTCGTCCGGGCCGAGCGGGTCCAGGTCGGCGACGGGTGTGTCGGGCCGGCCGGTGATGCCGTCGAGC
The DNA here is from genome assembly GCF_042793325.1 of Embleya sp. NPDC056575. Lineage (NCBI taxonomy): Bacteria > Bacillati > Actinomycetota > Actinomycetes > Kitasatosporales > Streptomycetaceae > Embleya > Embleya sp. NPDC056575. The sequence goes on along the minus strand of NZ_JBHTVA010000019.1, from coordinate 15,773 downwards.
ACCCGCAGCACGTGCCGGCCGAACCGCTCGGCGGTGGCGACGTCGATCAGGTCCGCGTCGTGGGAGATCTCCAGGTGTGCGGCGTCGGGCTCGGGGTTCTCGACGAGGGTGAGCGTGAGTTCGGCGGGCTCCAGGCCCGAGGCGTCGGGTGGAGCGGCCTGCGACGCGCCGGGCGGGTGGGGTGGGCCGAGGCGCGCCCGTCGGACCCGGAAGGCGGCGGAGTGGCGAGTGGCCGGGTCCGTCGCGGCTTCGGCTTCGGCGCCGGCGCGCAGTCGCCGGTCCACCTCGGCGGCCAGCGCGGCGCCGGTATCGCGCGGGTCCCAGGCGCAGCGGATGAGGCGGTGACACGGGCCGCGTACGACCCGCGCGGTCGCGCCGTCGGGCGGGACGGCGCCCTCCGTCTCGGAAGAGCCGCCCGCCGCGTCGCGGGCCTCCGTCCCCGCGTCCACCACGACCACAGGGTCCCGGCTCCCGGTGTAGCGGTGCAGGACGACGAGGTAGGCGGCGAGTACGGTCGCCGGCGTCGCCGGCCCGGTCGGCGCGCCGGCGCGGCCGTCGACCACGTGCGTGTGGGTGCGCCGCACGGGGCCGTTGCCCCTGGCCGCCGCCATGGGCAGGTCGAGCAGGGTCGTCGGGGCGCCTCGGGTTTGGTCCTCGACGGGCAGCGTGTGGTCGGGCCTGTCGCCCATGGGTGCTCTCTCCTCCCGCCGTGGCGTCCCGCCTCCGGCCCGGGCGGGACGGCTCGATCGCTCCCCCGCACGGCCTCGACCGCAACTCCGGGCAGGCTCGCGGGTCGTACCGGGTTTCAGCCCGTCGCCAACCGCTCCCGAACACTGCGCGGTCGCATGTCGGTCCACACCCGCTCGATGTGGTCGAGGCATTCCCGCCGGGTGCCGGTGGTGCCCTCCGCGCGCCACCCGTCCGGCAGTGCGCGGTCGGCGAACCAGATGGAATATTGCTCCTCGTCGTTCACCACGACGTTGTAGACGCGGTCGTCCGCCTGCTCCTCCATCGAAGTCCCCTTGGTGTCGGGTGGGTTGTCGTCGGCTCCGATGCGCCGACGACGGGAATGAATTCCATCGCGCCCAGAATTACCCACCGGGACGGCATCCCGGAAGTGGCCGGGAAATACTCCGGAAAGGGCCGACGGGTTCCTGAAAGATAATCGGCGCCGTCGTCGATTCCGGCGCACGATGCCGGTTCGGGGCGACGCGTGCCCTCGTCCGGCGCCGCGTACCCGTGCCCCGCGTCCGTCGTGCCGGAACGAGAACGGGAAACGGGCACGAAGACGAGCACCGGCACGACGGTGACCACCGCCCCGGGCGACCCGAGGAGGCTTTCCGGTGAGCGATTCCGCACCCGTGGACCTGCGTTCGGACACGGTGACGGTACCGACCGAGCGGATGCGCGAGGCGATGGCCTCGGCACGGGTCGGCGACGACTTCTATGGCGAGGACCCCACCGTGCGCGCCCTCGAGGAGCGTGCCGCGGCGCTGACCGGCACCGAGGCGGCGCTCTTCGTGGTGAGCGGGACGATGGCCAATCTGGCCGCCGTGATGGCGCTGGTCCCACCCGGCCACGAGGTGCTCGCGGAGGCCGACTCCGACCTGGTGCGCTGGGAATCGCACTCCACCTCCGGCCTCGCCGGCGTACAACTCGCCCCGATCCACGGAATCCGGGGCGTCTTCGGCCCGGCGGACGTCGCCGATCCGCTCGCCCGCGACGACTGGCGGGCCCCGCGTACCGGCATGGTCGCGGTGGAGAACACCCACTGCGCGAGCGGCGGCGCGCTGTGGGACCTGGCCGACCTGCGCGAGTTGTCGACGGTCTGTCGCGCGGCGGGCGTCCCGCTGCACTGCGACGGCGCCCGCCTGTTCAACGCCTGTGTGGCCGGCGGGTATTCGGCCGCCGATGTCGGCGCCCTGTGCGACACCGTGACGTTCTCGCTGTACAAGGGCCTCGGCGCGCCGATGGGTTCGCTGCTGTGCTGCACCGCCGAGGTGCGTGTGCGCGCCGCCGAGATCCGGCGTCGGCTCGGCGCGACGCTGCGTCAGGTCGGCGTGGTGGCCGCGGCGGGCTCGATCGCGCTGGACGGGATCGACGACCTCGCCGCCGACCACCGACGCGCGGCCGAACTGGGGCGCGGCCTGCGCGAGGTGTTGCCCGCGTGGGCCGCCCCGGATCCGCCGCGCACCAACATCGTGACGATGCCGATCGGCCGCGCGGCGGCCCCGTTCGTGGCGGCGCTGGCCGAACACGGCGTCCTGGTCACCGAGGTGGTCCCGGGCCTGGTCCGGTTCGTCACCCACCGGGACGTCTCGGACGCGGGCGTGGAGCGGGCCGTGGCCGCCGCCGCCCACGCCGCGAGCACGCTGACCGAGGCGGTGGTGCCCGCGTGAGCACCTCAGAAGCCGCCCTCCCGCGCGCGCCGGCCCGCGCCCCCGCGGTGCCCGTCGCGGAGCGCCCCGCGCCGCTGTCCACCGCGCAGGCCCGGCTGTGGTTCGTGCACACCAGCCGACCGCCGACCGCCGAGTACAACCTGCAGGTGGCGCTGCTGCTGCGCGGGAAACCGGACCTCGACGCGCTCGTCGGCGCGATCCACCGTCTGGTGCGGCGACACGAACCGCTGCGTACCGTGGTCGAGCCGCGCCCGGACGGCCCGCCGGTCCAGCGCGTTCTGGCCGATCCGCCGGCCGTGGAGCATCGACCGGCCGCGCCCGGCGCCGACGCCATGGCCCGCGCCGTCGCGACCGCTTCCGGCGAACTCGCCCACGTCTTCGACCTGGAGCGCGAACCCCCGCTGCGGGTGCGAGTGGCCCCGCTCGACGACGCGGGCGACACCGTCGTGCTGGTACTGACCCTGCATCACCTCGCCTTCGACGGCTGGTCCACCGCGATCCTGCTGCACGAACTCGCCGAGGACTACCGCCGACGCGGCGAGCCCGCGTTGCCCGCGCCCGGGATCTCCTACAGCGACTACGCCTGGTGGGAGCGGCGCACCCTGGACCACGACCGGGAGGCGCTGTTGCGGTACTGGCGCGGTGCGCTCGAGGGTGTGCGGGAGTTGGAACTGCCCACCGACCGGCCGGGCCACGGGGTGGGCGGGCCGATGGGTACCGTGCGCCACGAGCTGTCCGCTTCGACCATGGAGCGGATCCGCGCGGTGGCCGCGCAGGCGGGCACGAGCACCTTCGCCGTCGCCCTTGCCGCGTGGTTCGCGGTGCTCGGCCGCTACGGCGGGCAGCGCGACTTCGTGGTCGGCATGCCGGTCGGCGGGCGGACGGATCTGGCTCTGGAGCCGTTGATCGGCTGCTTCGTCAACACGCTGTGCCTGCGGTCGGCGCCGCACCCGGGCGAGTCGTTCGTCGAGTCGGTGCGCCGTACCCATCTGACGCTGGCCGAGGCGATGGCCCATCAGGCTCTGCCCTTCGAGGAGTTGGTCCGCGCGCTGCGCCCGGATCGGCGGGCCGACCGTAATCCGCTCTTCCGCGCCTTCTGCTCCGGCGTGGATGCCCCACCCTCGTTCGAACTCGACGGGCTCGATTGCGAGTTCGTGGCTCCGGCCGGCACGTCGAGTCGATTCGACCTGAACGCCACGTTTGTGCTCGGCGGCCCCCGGCCGACCGTGCGACTCGACTACAGCAAGACCCTGTTCGACGACGCCACCGGAGCGGACCTGGCCCGGCGACTCGGCGTCTTCCTGGACTGGGCGGTGAGCCGGCCCGACCGCGCCGTGCGCGACGTGGCCTGGATGACGCCGGGTGAGCGGCGCCGGGTCCTGGAGACCCTGAACGGAGGCGATCTCGCATGACCGGCCCGAAGATCCCGGCACCGCAGGCCCGCCGCCGGGCACTGCGATCCGTGCTGCGCCGCATCGATGGCGAGGCGCGGGGACGGGAGTTCACCGAACCCCGTCCCGAGGGCGCCGACGTTCCGCTCACGCTGGACCAGGAGTGGCTGTACACGGCCGCGTCGGCCGTGCCGGACCTGGCCGGGATGGCGGTCACGGGCCGTCTGGAGACCGAGCACCGGCTCGACCGTGCCCGGCTGCGTGACGCGGTCGAGACGGTCGCGGCGGCAACTCCCGCGCTGGGACTGCTGGTCGAGGAGCGTGGCGGCACGCTCGTCCAGGTGCCGGGCTCGGGCGCGCGGGTGCGCTGGCACGACACGCCCGACGAGTCCGCGTGGTGCGCGCCCTTCGACCCCCGGCACGGTCCGCTGTGCCGGGCCGCGATCGGCTCGTCCGACGCCGGCTGCGCGCTGACGCTCGCCGTCGCGCGACATACGATCGACCGCGCGTCGATGGGGCTGCTCCTGGCCGCCGTCGCGGACGCCTACCGCGACGGCACGGTGCCGCCGGCGGGCGGGTTCGGCGTCGCGGATCACGCGTACTGGCACCGCCGTCGCTTCTCCCCCGAGCGCCTGGCCGAACTGCTGCCGACGGCGGCCGAGCGGCTGGGGCCGGCGCGGCCCTCGTTGTTGCCGTACGACCGGCCGCCCGTCGTCGGGCCGGCGTCCGCCGCCGGTGCCTCGCTGAGCCGCCGGGTGCCCGCGCCCGCCGAGCCCCGGGTGGCGCTGTTGGCCGCCGTCGGAGCGGCGCTGCGCGGATTCGGCGCCGCGTCGCCGCTGCGGCTCGGATTGCACGATCCCGGCCGGCACACTCCGCAGACCGCCGAACTGGTGGGCCGGCTCGGCACGGTCGGCGTATTGCCGTTGCGGATCGACGGCGGCGTGGACGCGGCGGCGCTGACCACGCGTGCCCGGGAGGCGATCGCGGCATGCGAGCGCGCGCCGTTGCCACTGGCCGCGCTCGCCGATCTGCGCCCGCAGACCTGGGAGGCCGAACCGCTGCTCCCGGTGGGTCTGGACACCGTTTCCCTGCCCGTGCCGCACCCGGGCGACGGCGCGGCCCGGATCCGGCTGCTGCCCTCGCCCGTCCCGATGTACGGCCTGGAGTTCGTGTTGGCGGTCGGCGGGGGTGAGTCCGAACTGCTCGCCGAATACGACCCCGACCTGTTCGACCCGACCACGATCGACGCGCTGACGACCCTGGTCGCCCACTTCCTGGACCCCACGGCACGTGGCATCCCGACGTCGCTCGCCGCGCCCCCGATTCCCCGCGAGCGTGCCCTCGGCGACAGCGGCCTCCTCACCGGCTGGACCGCCAGGCCGGCGGACGAGGTGCTGGTCACCGCACCGCGCGGCGAGCTGACGGGCGCGCGGGTCGTGGCGGCCGTACGCGCGATCCACACGGCGCTCACCGAAGCCGGCGCGCGCTACGGGGACACCGTCGTCATCGCCGCCGACGAATCCGCCGACAGCGCCGCCGCGCTGCTCGGCGCCCTCGCATTCGGGGCGGACGTACTGGTCCGCGACGCCGACGACCCGGCGGCCTGGTCGGACGCGGTGGCGACCGCCGCACACGCCCGGTTCGAACTGCTCCCGGACGGTACGGTCGACCACGTCGCGGAGCGGCCGGAGTCGGCGCCGTGCGCGCGGTCCGCCAAGACGTCGACGAGCGACGACGCCGACGACGCCGACGCCCCCCACGACCCGCCCGGCGCGCTCCTGGTCGGCCTGCGGGCCCGGCCGACGCCGCGCGTCCTGCGCATCCCGTCGAGCGCGCTGCTGCGCGCCGCCGATCGGCTCGCGGACGCCTTGGGAACGACCGCCTCGGACGTGTTCGCGCCCGACTTCGCCTGGGGTGGCGAGGACGCCGCGATCTGCGTACTCGCCGCCGCCCGCGCCGGCGCCACGCTGCTGCTGCCCGCCGGTGCCGAGCCGGCCGACGCGCGCTTCGACGCGCTGTCCGAGGCCGGCGCCACCATCGCCGAACTGCCTTTCTCGTTCGCCGAATCCGTCCCGGTGCACCTGCTGGAGCTGCGCGCCGCGTATCGCCGCCTCACCGAGCCCGCCTCGCCCGGTGAGGGGCGGGACGCCGCACCTCGGCGGCGCTGGTGGGCCCCCGCCGTCCCGGACGCCCTCCTGACCGGCCCGGACCCACACGCCTCGGCGTGTCCGACGCCGTACCACGTGCTCAACGACGACCTGCTGCCGGTTCCCGTCGGCGGCACCGGGACCCTGTGGGCGGCCGTCGACCCCGGCACCGGCTATCTCGACGAACCGGCGGCCTGCGCCGACGACTTCCGTCCCGATCCGGTCGGCGGCGGCGGTCGCATCGCGAACACCCGCGCGCTGGTCCGGGTCGGCGCCGACGGCACGCCGCGTCTGGTCCGCCCGCCCGACGACCGGGTCTGCGTACGCGGTCGCTCGATCCTGCTCGCGGACCTGGCCGCGACACTCGCCCAGGAGACCGGCCGGCCGGCGGTGGCGGGTGCGCAACCACTCGACTGGGGCCGGGCCGAGCATCCATACGCGGCGATCGGCGCACCCGGCGCCCGGACCCCGACGCCGGAGGACCTGCCCGATCGGCTGCGCCGCCTCCTGCCGGGCGCCGCCGTTCCCGAGACCGTGTTCGTCATCGAAAACACCGAGAACCCCGGAAACACCGAGGGCATCGAGAACACCGGGAATCCCGACAACACCGGTGGCACCGATGGCACCGACGACACCCCCCGCACCGCCCCGATCCACACCGCCGCCCTCGCCCGTGCCGCCCGAGCCGCCGCCGAACGTGCCGCCCGACTCGACGCGCGCCCGTACACGCCGCCCGCGACCGACACCGAGCGTGCCCTCGCACGGGACGTACTGGTACCGGTCCTGGGGGTGCCCCGGGTGGGCCGCGACGACAACTTCTTCGGACTGGGCGGCACCTCGCTTCAGTTGATCCAGGTCCTGGCCCGGGTACACGCGGCCCACGGCGTGGACGTCGCGTTGGCCGACGTGTTCGCGGCGCCCACGTTGCGCCGGCTCGCCGAATCGCTCGACCACGCACGCGCCGTCGAATCCCGGGACCTGGACACCATCGGCGAACTGCTCACCACCGTCGAAGACGCGCCCGACGACGCCCCGACCGACCCGACCGACCCGACCCGACTCTCGTGAGGTCACCGTGGCAATGGTCACCCCCGCGGACGAACCGCCCGTTCCCGACCGCATCCCCCTCTCCCCCGCCAGACAGGACATCCTCGTCGCGGCGGCACTCGACGGCTCGGTCCGCGGACTCGCCCGCCAGATCCGCCTCACCCTGGCCGATGCCACGACCGCCGACGTACACCGCGCCTGGGTGGAACTCATGGAACTACGACCTGAGTTGGCAGTCGGTGTCGACTGGTCACAGGCTCGCCCGACGCTTGTGCGCACCGGCGTCGCGCTGCCCTTCCGCCGCGCCCAGCACGCCCCGACCGCGCCCGACGGCGCGACGTACGAGGGCACTTCACCCGACCGCGCGAGCCACGAACGTGCGGCGACCACGGAGTTGCGGCGCGGGTTCCCGCCGGAGCTGGACACCGCGCTCGGCCGTCTCCTGTGGTCGGACGCGACCCGGGAGGCCGTGTTCACCTATCACCCGCTGCTCGTCGACGACTTGGGCGCGCACCTGCTCCTGAGCGACCTCGCGGCTCTGCTGCGCGGTGAACGACCGGTCGATCGGCCGACCGACTCCCCGGTTCGCCCCGATGCGACCGAGCGGGCCGAGGCGACCGAGTTCTGGCGGCGTTCGCTCGCGGACGTCGACGGTGCGACACCGCTGTTCCCCGAACCCGCCGCCCGTGCCGGTCGGGCGCCGGAGACGGTACGCGTCGCACTGTCGGCCCCCGCGACCGCCGCGGTCCGGGAGTTGGCCGCGACCGCCGACTCGTGCACGTTGCGCGTGGTCGCCGCCGCGTGGGCGTCCGTGGTGGCCAGGTTCCGCGGCGAACCGCTCGCGGTGATCGGCCTGTCCGTCGACACCCGGCCCCCCGCGCTGCGGGCGTGCCTGAGCCCCTTCGAGCGCACCCTGCCCACCCCCGTCCGACTGGACGACACCCCCGCCGCGGCGTGGATCGCCGCGCTGTCGCGGTGGATGGAACAGGCCCGCGCGTACGGCCGACTGCCGGGCGCGGTGCTGCACGAACTCTCCGGCGCGGAACGCGGCGTGCCGCTGTACGACTCGGTGGTCGACGCGCGCGACGACGCGGCCGTACCGGCGCCGGAGGCCGCGGGCCCACCTCTGGCCGTCGGTGTCGAGGACGACGGCGCGACGCTGACCCTGGTGGCCCGGTACGCCCCCGAGGTCGCCGACGCGGAGCGGGTCGAACGGCTGCTGCGCTGCACGGCGGCGGTGCTCACCGGGGCGGCGGCGGCTCCGGACACCCCCATGAGCCGGCTCCCCCTGGTCGACGCGGCCGAGGCGGCGGCGCTGAACGCGCACAACGACACGGCGGTGGACCACCCCCGCGACAGGTGCCTGCACCAGCACGTCGAGGACCAGGTGGACCGCACTCCGGGCCGCCCGGCCCTGGTTCACGAGGGGGTCTCGATGAGCTACGCCGAACTCGATCGCGCCGCGAACCGCCTCGCCCACCACCTGATCGACCTCGGTGTGCGACCCGACACCATCGTGGGTCTGTGCGCGGAGCCCGGGTTCGAGCTGAACGTCGCCATCCTGGCCATCCTCAAGGCGGGTGGGGCCTATGCCCCGCTGGATCCGTCCTTCCCGCCGGACCGGCTGCACTACCTGGCCCGGGACCTGGACTGCGAGGTGGTGCTCGCATCGCGCGGGTTCGTCGAACTCCTGCCGAGGCCACGCCACCTGGTGGTCCTGGACGAACCCGAGGCGTGGGCGGACCGCCCGGGTGACCGGCCGGACACCGGGGTGGCCTCGGACAACCTCGCCTACGTGATGTACACCTCCGGGTCCACGGGCCGTCCCAAGGGCGTGCTGGTGCAGCACGGCGGCGCGGTCAACTTCGTGTGGTGGATCGGGCGACTGTACGAACTGCGGCCGGAGGAAGCCGCGTTGCAGTGGACCGCGTACAGCTTCGACGCGGCCGTGTGGGAGTTGTTCTGGCCGCTGTTCGTCGGGGCCCGGGCGGTTCTCGCGCCGCCGAGGTCGCACCTGGACCTGGATCGTTTCACCGAGTTGATCCGTACCGAACGGGTCGCCACGTTGCACTTCGTCCCGGCGATGTTGCAGACCTTCCTCACCGCCGAGGACGCCGGCTCCTGCACGTCGCTGCGTTTCGTCTTCGCCAGCGGCGAGCCGATTCCACCCACCCTGGCCGAACGGTTCCATAAGACGCTCGACGCGGACCTGATCAATCTGTACGGCGTCACCGAGGTCTCCATCGACACGACGTTCCACGTGTTGCCCCGCGAGGTCGGGCTGCCGTTCGTGCCGTCGGGTCGGCCGATGAACAACGAGACGACCTACGTGCTGGACCGGCATCTGGAACCGGTGCCGTTCGGCGCGCGCGGAGAGGTGTACATCGGCGGGGAGAGTGTCACACGCGGCTACCACGGGCGTCCGGGCCTGACCGCCGACCGGTTCGTCCCGGACCCGTTCGCGGGCGGCGGGGCCCGGCTGTACCGCACCGGGGACGTGGCGACCCTGCTGCCGGACGGGAACCTGCACTTCCTGGGCCGCAGCGACGATCAGGTGAAGGTGCGCGGCATCCGGATCGAACCGCACGAGGTCGAGGCGGAGATCGCCGAGCATCCCGAGGTCCGGGAGTGCCTGGTGGTGCCGTGGGGCGACGGCAGCGAACGCAGCCTGGCGGCCTATGTCGTGCCGCGAGGCGACGATCTGGACGTGGCCGGGCTGCGGGCCTTCCTCGCCGAGCGGATGCCCGGCTACATGGTGCCGACCTCGATCGCGACGTTGTCCGCCTTCCCCCTCGGGCACACCGGCAAGATCGACCGCAAGGCGTTGCCCGCACCGCGCGGCGTGATCGACGAGCGGTTGACCGACGGGGTGGCACCGCGCACCGACACGGAACAGGAGGTCGCCCGGATCTGGCAGGAGGTGTTGCGTGTTCCGAGCGTCGGCGTGCTGGACGACTTCTTCGCCGTGGGCGGCAACTCGTTGCTCGCCACCCGGGTGATCGCCGCCGTGCGCGGCCGGTTCGGGGTACGGCTGCCGCTGCGCACGTGGTTGGAGTCCAGCGCCGTCGCGGACCTGGCCGCCGCGATCGACCGGTGCCGCGACGAGGAGGAGAGCGTGGCGGCGCTGGTCGCCGAGGTGGCCGGCCTGCCGGAGGACGAGGTGCGGGAGCCGGGACGATGAGCACGGATACCGGCGCGGAACTGCGGGCGCGGCTGAGGGCGTTGTCGCCGGCCAAGCGCGAACTGCTGGCCGCGCGGCTGGCCGAACGGGGGCTCCTGCACTACCTGGACGGCGGCCCGGAGCGGGTCGAGGGCGAGCCGGACGAGGTCACCGTCAAGCAGGAGGCGTTGTGGCGGGCCCATCGGGGCGGCGACGACGGCGACTTCCACCACGTCGGCGTGGTCTGCGGCTTCGCGCCGGACCGTACGCCCGAGGACGTCGCGCGGGCCGTGCGCGAGGCTGTCGCGCGACACGAGGCGTTGCGCTGCTCGTACCACCTGGACGGGCGAGGCGGTGTCCGGGTGCGTGGGCACGATGTCGACGACGTGTCGGTGGAGCACACCGTCGCGGCCTCGGACGATCGGGCGGGGGCCTGGCGCAGGGCCGGGGAGCTGGCCTTGCGGGATGGGAGGTTGGCGTTTCGGATGGATCGGCCGCCGGTGCGGTTCCGGGTGTTGGACGCGCGGCCGGCGGCGGTGCTGCTGAGCGTGGTGGCGCACGACATCGCGTGCGACCGGTACGGGCTGCGCACGGTCCTCCTGCCGCGGCTGTGCGGGATGCCGGTGTCGGGCCGCCTGCGCCCGCGCGACGTGGCGCACTGGCAGCGCCGCAGCCTGGAGTCGGGCGTGGTTCGTCAACAACTCGACCGCCGCGTCGTGCGGTTGGCTGCCGGTTCACCGCTCGACCTGCCCGACCTCGGCAACCGGAAAGGGGTACGGCTGCCGGTGCGGATCGACGCGGCGACGGCGCGCGGCCTCGACCGGCTCGCCCGGTCGAGCGGATCGAGCCTGTTCGCCGTGTTGTTGGCCGCCTGGGGGTCGGTGGTGGCCGAGGCCCACAACCGCGCGGACACGCTCGTGGGCTGCTGCACCTCGGGTCGCCACCGCCCGGAACTGGGCGGCGTGCTCGCCGACTTGGCCAATACGATGGTAGTGCGCGTCGCGGCCCGACCGCGGCCGGAGCAGGCCGATGCGCTCCGCGGGACCCGGGACGAGCTGACCGCCGCGCTGGGCGACGGCGACGCCCCCTTCGAGCGGGTCTTCGCCGCCCTCACCGGCCGCGACGCCGATGTGGAAGGGCCGGTCCGGGACGAGGACATCAGGGTGCGGTTGACCCTGGACGAGGAGGACGGGGCGGCGGAGTTGCCCGGTTGCCTCGGCGTCGAGGACGTGGACTTCGGCTACGCCAAGACGTCGCTGAGCCTGGAACTGGCCGTCGGGCCCGATGGCGGGTTGGCGGGTGCTCTCGCCCATCGACCGACGGACGTACCCCACGAGCGCGCGACGGAGTTGGCCGCCATGCTCCTCGCCCGGCTGGCGGCGCTGTCCCGGGTCGACGGTTGAGCGAAGTGCCGGCGGGCACGGGCGAGCGGGCCGGGCGCACGATCCCGCCCGGATCCGGTCACCCGCCCGCGACGCCTCCGCGTCTCCCGTGCCTCCCCCGGCGGCTCAGTGCCCGCCGGCGCCCGACCAGGCGAGGTCGTCTTCCCTCGGGTCGTGCAGGTCGAGCAGGTATCCGCGCCCCCACGCCGTGCGAATGGACAGGTGCAGGCAGCCGATTCGCCGACGAAGTCGCAGGATGCGCAGGTCCAGGGCATTGCGCCGCTGCGCACAATCGCCCGGCCACACCCGCCGGACCAGGCTCTCCCGGGACACCACCTCCTGGAACGACTCGACCAGGACGCGCATCAGATCCGCCTCCGCCGGGGACAGCGAGAGTCTGCGACCGCCGAAGCGCAGTACACCCTCACGATCGATGCAGGGCAACGCACCCGCCTGGGCCCTGGCCGCGAGCGCGGCCCGGCGCGCGCCGAAATCCGCTCGACTGATCGGCGGCCTGACCCAGTCCTCCAGGACGTTCAGGCCAGTGGGCGCCGACACCCCGTGCCCCTCCAGGACCAGCAGGCAGGGCAGTCCCCGTGACCTGCACACCGCGCGCTTTTCCGCCTCGGACGGCCACCGTAAAATTTTGACTTCCACGCGATCCTCATTCCAGAATGCTCATGGAAAATTCAGGCCCGCGAAGAATCGAGGTGCGCCCGCACCGCATTCACCGACAATTCATGGAGAGCCGTCGGCAAACCTTCCACCCACGTCGACGCGCCTGAACCCGGGCAGTTCCGCATATCGGACCGCAATTCGCAATCAACGAATACGCCCCACCTGTCGTGCGCCCGGCCCCACCACGCGAGCCTGCTGCTCGTATATGTCTCGTGTCGTTACGCTCCGCGCCCTCGACTCGGCCGGTACGACCAACTCACAGGCTACCGAGCCCAGTTCGCCGCCGAGGCCAACCGTTTTTCCTCGGCCCCGAGACACGGTCGCGACCCGGACCCGTCGTCCCGCCGGTCATGTCGTACGGCCGACGCCGTGTTACTCGTCGACTCTGAGCACAACCTGTCCCGATGCCATGATGCTAAACACAATTCGTTCGACGCAACCCTCCGCGACCGGATCGGAAGCCATTCCATTCAAAAATGCGCGACCGATCACACGGCGTCTTCCCTCGGGTTACTCTGCGATATCCCCGAAGCATCCGAACGAGCCGATACGGGCCGCTGCGTTAGGCCGGGCGCCACGCGGGTAGAGAGAACCGATTGCCCTCCGTCGGCCGCTGCCGGCGCCCCCGAATTCGAAACCGATTCGGCCGTCGCGTTCGCGCGCTCGGGGGCGGGTTTCGTGGGATGGCGGGACGCTCCGGCCGTGAACGGCACCGGCCCCGCCACGGTCGCCGGGTCGAAGGCGTCCGCATGGGAACCGGACGTCTCGTGTGGCGGGATGTGTGGCGGGGCCGGCCTCAGGCGGGTCCGACAGCGGATCGCGCCTGACCGAAACCGTGCTCCGTTACGACAGGTTGTGAAACGGAGCCGAACTTTTTACAGCCCTGGGCTCAGAAGCTACCGGCGGGCACGGTCCAGACCATGTTGCCGGTACGAGCGCAGGGTTCGATGTCGAGTCGGGCGCCGTTGGTCGCGTTGCCGTTGGGGACGTTGACGCAGAGGCTGGAGGCAGGGTTGTACAGGCGGTCGAAGTTGAGGCGACGCCACTCCTGATTGGCACCGCCGGTGCAGTCCCGAATGGCGAGTTGCGTCCCGGGCAGCAGATTGCCGCCGTCGAGACACTTGGCCTCGGCCACGATGGTGCCGTTGGCGATGGTCCATTGTTGTGCCGCGGAGCCGGGGCTGCAGGCGTCGAGTCGTACGGGGGTGCCGTCGATGTCGCCGGCACCGGCGACGTCCATGCACTTGCCGCTGACCCAGTGCACGATCGGACCGGTGCCGGCGAGCGGGGTGGCCCCGCCGTTCGGGCTCGATCCGACCGCGGAGGCCGTCGCGCCGGAAAGTACCAGGGCAGCGAAGGAGGTCGCGCAAACCGCTGCCGTGGTGACGAACTTGCTGGCTTTGCTCATTTCCGCCTCTTGGTGGTGGTTCGGTTCTCGGTACGGGCCGTCGCGGCGACCGAGGGCACCCCGTGGACGTTGTGCGGGTACACGATGTGGTCTTGCCCGTCCGGCGCGAACCGGGCCCGACCGAGCCGCGTCTCCCTCACCCACCGGCGGATGCCGTACACACGGAGCTTGCCTCCCTCGGGTTCGTTGACGACCTCTGGCACCGTAGGCGGATCCCGATCACCGTCACCAGGAGAGTTCAGGACAATCCCCACGCCACGGGAACCTCCCATATCACGGGAACCGCGACGCGATGCCTCCTTCGACCCGGAATGGGATCGATGGTCGACAGGTCGATGGGACAAGGCTGTTCATGATGTCGCGGCCGTACGTTCGAGATGCGGCTCACATCGACCGCGCGGACAAACCTCGTGACGTGGATCGATCAGCACGGGATGATGCCTCGGACGCCCCGCCGAACCCGTGCGGCCGACGCGGATCGGCGCCGGGACGTGACGCGGGCGGTCCGAACTCATCGACAGGAGAACCTGCTTCGTGCTGTGCCCGTTCTGTGGTGGACGACCCGTCGTTCCCGGACCCTGCGGTGCGTGCGGTGGGCGGGCGTACTCGGGTTTCCCCCCGAGTCCACCACACCCGTTCGCCTACCACCCGCCGCGGCCACGCCCGTTGCGCGGGCTCGCCGTCACGCTCTACGTCATGATGGGAATCTCCGCGCTGGCATCGGCGTCCGCGGTCGTCACCCTCGTCTACCGGGCGGGATTGTGGGACGACATCGCGCACGGCCGGCGCCCCGCTCGGGATCCGAACGAGTTCAACGACTCCCTCGCCCTGTTCTGGCGGCCCTACTCGTTCGTGCAAATCGCCCTGATGGTGGTGTTCCTGATCTGGTTCCATCGTGCGCGCCGCAACATCGACACCTACCCGGGGCAGGCGCGGCGAACACTGTCCTCCGGCTGGGCGATCGGCGGCTGGTTCTGCCCGGTGGTCAACCTGTGGTTCCCACCGCGGATCACGGTGGACGTGTGGCGGGCCAGTGACCCCCGCACACAGCACGGTGGCGCAATCACGCGGGGTGGCCTCGTTCTGGTGTGGGGTTGGTGGATCACCTTCGTCGCCGCGATGACGATCGCGCTGGGCGTGCGCTACCTCGGCCCCGATGCCGACCCCGAAATCTCCTCCCTCCTGGTCGACACCGTCGCCGACGCCGAGGCCGCCCGGACGGTGAGCCTGGTCAAGGCCGGCCTCTTCGTCGTGCAAATCGTCGCCACCGCTCTCGCGGTCGCCGTGATCGCACACATCACGACGCTGCAGAACAAACGCGAAGCGACATCGCCCGCGCCCCCGTTCGGCGTACCGGCTCCGACCTTCGCACCGTACGCCGTCGAACCCGCGACGGCAGGGGACCCCGTCCTCCCCGACGCCCCACACACACCGCCCCCACTCAGGCTTGGGTAACACCCGCGTCGCCGGGCTTGGCGGCTTCGGAAAAAACTTTGGTGGGAGTGGGAACCCCGGGGGTCGTCGGGCGTCTGGATGGCTGTCGCCGGATGGTGGCGGCCTCGGCTCCGTGTGTTCGTGGCACGGGGATCCGGGTGGGTGATGGTCCTTGAGGAGAATGGTGACTATTCGTTCGGCGCGTGTTTCGGGTTCCGTGGTCGGCTCCCCGCCGGGTGGTCGTCGAGGTCGGGTTCGGGTCGGTCGGGTGTTCGGGGCCGGGTTGTTGGCGGCGGCCTCCGCCGTGGTGTCGGCGCAGGGGGCGGCCGTGGCCGACGAGGGCGCGGCGCCTGGGTCGGCCGGGCGGGTGCCGCCGGCCACCGCCCCGCCGACCGCGGCGCCGCCGGCGACCAGGGCGCCGAACGCCGTACCGCCCAGCTCGTCGCCCCGCGGCGAGCGGTCGACCGTTGCCCCGACGCCGTCGGGCGCGGTCTCGGGTGGGCGCGAAGGTGTGCCGTCCACCGCGCCGACGACGGTGCCGCCTCGACTGGCGGAAACCGGGGGTGACGACAACACCGTCTGGTACATCGGCGGCGCGGGCGGCCTGCTGCTGCTCGGTGGCGGCGCCGTGCTCGCCGGCCGGCGGCGCGGGCGGACCGTGGCCTGATCGGCGCGGGAACCGGCCGGTGTAGCATGGCGCGGCGGGTTCCACGGAACCCGGCCGGGG